>JBEBSM010000017.1:0-20166 GCA_040394315.1 Lujinxingia vulgaris | reverse complement strand
AACCATGAATACATGGCAATTTCCGGAAGATCTCGCGTTGCAGTCCTAACTTCGAGACAATTTCCGCAAGATCTCGCGTTGCAGCCCTGACTTCGAGACAAATTCCGGGAAATCTCGCGCACATCCAACCATCCCCCAAAATTCGACGCGTCATGTACCATCACCAGAGAAACGAAAAAATCGGCCAGTTGAATTTTTCACGTAGATAGTAGATACAACATCGCGACCCAATACCCGGTCCGGCCACCGCCCACGCGTGGGCTCCCACCTGACACACTCGATACACATTAGAAATACCTAAGGATTTCTCCATGCCTCGTCGTGACGACATAAAAACGATCTGTATTTTAGGTTCCGGCCCGATTGTTATCGGCCAGGCCTGCGAGTTTGATTATTCCGGCACCCAGGCCATTCGCGCGCTCCGCGCCGAGGGCTACCGCGTCGTGCTGATCAACTCCAATCCAGCCACGATCATGACCGACCCGGAAATCGCCGACGCCACGTATATCGAGCCGCTCACACCCGCATTCGTCACCCAGGTGCTTGAAAAAGAACGCCCCGACGCAATCCTCCCAACCATGGGCGGCCAGACCGCGCTCAACCTCGCCATGGCCCTGCACGAAGACGGCACATTAGAACGACTCGGAATCGAGCTTCTCGGCGCAAGTCCCGAAGTCATCGAACGCGCCGAAGATCGCGAAGTGTTTCAGCGTGTCATGGAAGAAATCGGCATCGACCAACCCGCATCCGGCATCGCCCGCAGCATGGACGACGCCTGGAAAATCCTCGACCGCGTCGGATTCCCCGCTATTTTACGCCCCAGCTTCACCATGGGCGGCACCGGCGGAAACATCGCTTATAACCGCGACGAATTCGCCGAATTCGTCGCCTGGGGCCTATCCCAAAGCCCGACCCGCGAAGTCCTCATCGACGAAGGCTTACTCGGCTGGAAGGAATTTGAGCTCGAACTGGTCCGCGACGCCAACGATCACATCGTGATCGTGTGCGGCATCGAAAACTTCGACCCGATGGGCGTCCACACCGGCGACGCCATCACCGTTGCGCCCGTTCAAACACTCACCGAAGCCGAATACGACGCGATGTGCGACGACGCCCGACGCATCATTCGCGCCATCGGCGTACAAAAAGCCGGCTGCAACATCCAGTTCGCCGTCGACCCAAAAACCGGACGCCGCGTCGTCATCGAAATCAATCCACGCGTCAGCCGATCTTCAGCACTCGCCAGCAAAGCCACCGGCTACCCGATCGCAAAAATCGCCGCACTGCTCGGCGTCGGCTACACACTCGACGAAATCGTCAGCGACCTCACCGGTAACGACGCCGACGGAAACCCGACCACCGCAGCCATTGCGCCCACGCTCGACTACACCGTCGTCAAAATCCCGCGATTCGCATTCGAAAAGTTCCCGGCCGCCTCCAACACGCTCACAACCCAGATGAAAAGCGTTGGCGAGATCATGTCGATCGGCCGCACCTTTGCCGAAGCACTCGGAAAAGGCGTGCGAAGCCTGGAAAGCAACAGCGCACACTTTCATCCCACGCTCTCCCTCCCGGACGCTGCCGCCGACGAATCCGACGCGATCCTCGATTTCTATTACCCGCACCTACGTCGCCCCACACCCGACCGCCTGGGCTACGTCTTCGCTGCACTTCGCGCCGGCGTCTCGATCGAAAAAATCTACGAAATCTCCGCCATCGACCCCTGGTTTCTCGACCAGATCAGCCAGATCGTCGAATGCGAAGCCGATATCGCCACGTCCACAGCATCCGGCGCCGACATCAGCCGCCCCCTGCTCCGCAAAGCCAAGCGCCTCGGAATGGGCGACATCGACCTCGCCAAAATCCTCAACATCAACGAAGGCGACGTGCGCGCGTTACGCAAAAAACACGTCCTGCAACCCGTCTTCAAACAGGTCGATACCTGCGCCGGCACCATCGAAACCGCACAATCCTACTTCTATTCGACCTACGAAGACGGCGACAACGAGGCCACACCCTCCGACAAACCAAGCGTCGTAATCCTCGGAAGCGGCCCCAACCGCATCGGCCAGGGCATCGAATTCGACTACTGCTCCGTGCACGCAACCCTCGCGCTTCGCGAAGCCGGCTACCGCACCATCATGGTCAACTGTAACCCGGAAACCGTCAGCACCGACTACGACATCTCCGACCGCCTCTACTTCGAACCCCTCACCTTTGAAACCGTACTCGCTATCATCGAGCACGAAAAACCCCTCGGCGTCATCCTCCAATTCGGCGGCCAGACACCCCTCAAGCTCGCCAAATTACTATTTGACAACAACATCCCGGTTCTCGGAACTTCTCCAGAAGTCATCGACCGCACCGAAGATCGCCAGCAATTCAAAGAGATCATCGACAAGCTCGGCCTGCGACAACCCGACGCACAAACCGTCATGACCTGGGCCGAAGCCGAAGTTGCAGCCGAAACGCTCGGCTACCCCATGATGATCCGCCCAAGCTACGTGCTCGGGGGCCGCGCCATGGAAATCGTACACAACGCCAGCGACTTCCAGGCCGCCTTCGAGCGCGCTCGCGTCGAATCAATGGGCAGCCCCGTTTTGCTCGATAAATTCTTGAGCCAGGCTATCGAGGTCGACGTCGACTGCATCAGCGATGGCACCAACGCCGTCATCGGCGGCATCATGGAACACATCGAGGAAGCCGGCGTGCACTCCGGCGATTCCGCCTGCACACTGCCCCCCAACAGTCTGCCGGAAGCAGTCCTTCGACAAATCCGCGAACAAACCCTTGAAATTGCTCGCGAACTCGGAATCGTCGGACTCATGAACGTGCAATTTGCCGTGCAAGAACACCGCGTCTTCATCATCGAAGTCAATCCGCGCGCAAGCCGCACGATTCCCTTCATCTCCAAGGCAATCGGCATCCCACTCGCACGCTTTGCAGCACGCGCCATGCTCGGCGAAAAACTCAGCGACATGGGCCTGACCCACGAAATCGTCCCCGACTATTTCAGCGTCAAAGAGACCGTGTTTCCCTTCAACAAGTTTCCCGAAGTCGACACACTACTCGGCCCCGAAATGCGTTCCACCGGCGAAGCCATGGGCATCGATCGCGACTTCAACATCGCATTTCTAAAAGCCCAGATCGCATCCAACAACGCACCGCCCGCCACCGGAAAAGTCTTCATCAGCATCAAAGACAACGACAAATGGGCCGTCGTCCCCATCGCACGCACATTGCAAGAACTCGGCTTTGAAATCGTATCCACACGTGGAACCGCCGACTATTTGCGCCAAAATGGGCTTGAAGTCCGACAGATCAATAAAGTAAAAGAAGGACAGCCGCACATCGTTGACCTGATCATCAATGCTGAAATAGCAATGGTCGTCAACACTACGATTGGAACACAGGCCATTCAAGATAGTCGCTCAATTCGACGTGCAACCTTGAACCTCGGCGTGCCATACTTTACAACATTAGCCGCAGCACGTGCTGCGGTTGCAGCCATGCGTGATGTCGCGCATGGTACACATGTCGGCGTTCGCTCCATCCAGGAGTTCCATCAGGAGCTTCGATCACGCTGACTACCGCAGTAATCTGTTTGCACTAATTTCAATTTGGATTCCATAGAGCCCCGCACAACTTGTGCGAGGGCGATTTCTTTTTGTCATTTATCCAGAGGTTTTTCACTCTCCGGATAACGATCAACTTTTGTCCACAACCAAGGAATTATCATGTCTCAAATCCCAATGACGGTCGAAGGCCATCGCCGCCTCAAGGAAGAACTCCACCAGCTCAAAGTCGTCGAGCGCCCCAAGGTCATCCAGGCCATCGAGGAAGCCCGCGCACACGGTGATCTCAAAGAAAACGCCGAATACCACGCCGCCAAAGAAAAACAGAGCTTTGTCGAAGGCCGCCTGCGCGAAGTCGAAGGCAAATTAGGCGTCGCCGAAGTCATCAATCCACGCGATCTTTCCGGCGACCGCGTCATGTTCGGCGCAACCGTCACGGTTTTCGATACCAACGATGACGCCGAAAAAACCTATCAAATCGTCGGCGACGACGAAGCCGACATCAAAGAAAATAAGATTTCCTACACCAGCCCGATTGCCCGCGCCATTCTTGGAAAAGAAGTCGGCGACGAAGGCATCATTCGCGCGCCCGGCGGAAATCGCACCATCGAAATCGTCGACCTGAAATACATTTAACAAGAATATTTTTCACATTCACAACAAAACGGGCGTTTCCTTATAAATTAAGGAAACGCCCGTTTTTATTGAATCATTGACCCGGCCTTAAAACGGCCGGGTAATCGATGACTTATGCTTTTACGTGGTCCGATGAATCGCCACCTGCAGCCGTCTTACCCGACGCGCCGACCGCAAACCGTGCACCATTCTCGAACACAAGCTCCGGCAACTCACTGACGTGCTCAGGAAAGAAGAACTCAAGCTCTTCACGAACATTGTCCGAAACGTCGATCAAATCCTTCTTGTTTCGAGCCGGCAAAATCACACGCTTAATACCGGAACGATGCGCAGCCAGGACTTTTTCCTTGATTCCGCCGACCGGCAAAATATTACCGCGCAGCGTAATCTCACCCGTCATCGCAACGTCACTGCGGATTTTCACGCCCAACAACAGACTCAGCAACGACACATACATCGTAATACCGGCCGATGGACCATCTTTCGGAATCGCGCCTGCCGGTACGTGAATATGGATGTCCATTTCACGCATGAAGAACGGATCGATATTGAACTCATCGGTCCGGCTACGGATGTAGCTCAACGCTGCCCGAACGCTCTCCTTCATCACATCGCCCAACTGGCCCGTCAAAACCAACTCGCCCTTACCAGGCATCTTAGTCGATTCGATAAACAGGATATCGCCACCAGCCGGCGTCCACGCAAGACCCGTCGCAACACCAGGGTGAGACGTGCGCTCAGCAATCTCAAACTGGTATTTTTCCTGTCCCAGGTACTCGACAAGATCTTCTCGCTTAATCTCCACCAGCACTTCTGCCTTGGCATCTTCCTCACGCGCTTCAGCGACTTTCACCGCCACACCACGCGCAATGTCTGCAATGCGACGCTCAAGACTACGCACACCGGCTTCACGCGTATAATTACGAATAATGATGTCGAGTGCTTCATCGTCGATCGTCATATTCGCTTCGGTAATTCCGTGATTCTCAAGCTGCTTTGGAATCAAATACCGCCGAGAAATCACGCCCTTTTCATGCGCTGTATAACCGGGGATTTCGATCACATCCATACGGTCACGAAGAGGCGCTGAAATGGGATCGAGCATATTCGCTGTCGCAATAAACAACACGTTCGACAGATCGACTGGAATCTCCATGTAGTGATCGGAGAACGAGTTATTCTGTTCTGGATCAAGCACTTCGAGCAGCGCTGCGGACGGATCGCCTCGGAAATCACGGCCAACCTTATCGATCTCATCAAGCATGAACACAGGATTGTTCGTCTGTGCCTTGCGAAGCGCCTGAACAATACGTCCCGGCAACGCGCCAACGTACGTGCGACGATGTCCACGAATCTCGGACTCATCATGCACACCACCCAGGCTTATCCGCACAAACTTACGGCCCAGCGCACGAGCGACGCTCTTTCCAAGACTGGTTTTACCAACACCCGGTGGACCAACCAGACACAAAATCGGCCCCTTCATGTCGTTTTTAAGCTTACGGACCGCCAGATATTCAATGATTCGCTTTTTAACCTTATCCAGATCGTAGTGATCTTCGTCCAAAAACGCGCGCGCTTCACGAATATCGAGCTTGTCCTTGGTCTGCTTGCTCCACGGTAGATCGAGCAGCGTTTCAAGATACGTGCGCGTCACACCGTATTCGCTGGAGGCAGGCTGCATCATGCGCAAACGATTAATCTGCTTACGAGCAACATCCTCAACCTCTTTGGGAAGATTACTGTCCTCAATCGCCGCAGCGATGTCTTCCAGATCTCCGCCTTCGCCATCAAGTTCACCGAGCTGCTCTTTGATCGCTTTGAGCTGCTGGCGCAAATAGTATTCGCGCTGATTTTTGTCGATTTCTTCCTTGATCTGGCTCTGAATCTTGTCGCTCACGCGCAAAACTTCCAGTTGACGAGCCAGCAACGTCACGACCGTCGTCAATCGATCACGAAGGTCGACCGTTTCAAGAATCGTCTGCTTCTCATCGCTGGAAATATCCATGTTCGCAGCAACGAAATCGCACAACTGTCCCGGATCGCTCACGCCATCAACCATCTGACTGGCTTCTTTCGGCATTTCCGGAATGAATTTCACAACCTGCTTGGCTGTACTTTTCAGATTCAGGAACAATGCCTCAATCTCAACCTGTTCCTCCGAAGTCAAATTGTCGGCGCTGTCGAGCAGCTCCACTTCGCCAAGAAAATACGGCTCGAGCTGCGTTAATTTGCGCAGCTTTACACGACGTTGTCCCTGGATAATCACGCTGTAATTATCGTTGGCGATCTTTACGACCTTCAGAATCCGAGCGATCGTGCCAATTTCATACAAGTCGTCCGGCGACGGACTATCCGTTTCCGGATTTCGCTGCGTAATCACCGCTATCGGGCGATCATTTTCAACTGCATCTTCAATCAGCTTTACGCTTTTCAGACGACCTACAGCCAGAGGTACAACGACCTGTGGAAATAAAACGGTGTTGCGCAACGGCAATACCGCCAACTCTTGAATCTGTTCCATCAGTTCTTCTGTCTTCTCGTCTTTTTCTGACATTCGAAATCCTATTATCCAGCAAGGTGAGTTGCGCTATACCGGGAGGTTTCCACGACACAGCCTCAAGGTTACAATAAGTTTTGTGACGCGTACCGTTGTTAGCGCGCATTTAGAGAGTATGATTTTCGGCACTTTCATTTGATTACCCGCCGATCTGCGCTAACCATATTCACAACTTTACATTCGGCAACTAAAAGACTTGCCCTTCTGTGTAATTGTCGCCAAATTCGCGCCGCCAGCGACCTTTTTAAACAAATTTCCTCTTTATTCTTACGCCGGACACGCGATGAATCAAAAAAACAATGCCAATCAGCTCAGTAAACTATCCCGGGCAACCAAAAAGCACTCCAAAAATCTCGCCGCCCGCGGAATCAGCAAAGCCGGTCAGATTCAACAATCCGTCGAAAAACATCTCAGCAAGGCCCTGCAATCCGGTGCGAACACATTGGTTGAACAACTCACCAATCCTAAAAACGCCGTCTTTTTGCAAGACCAACTCGTCAAAGTAGCCCAACTTGGCTTCACTTTTGGCTTCAAAATCGATCCCAACGCCGAAAAACTCTATAATTTCGTGCAATGGATCGAAGAACGCCACGGCCGTGAACCCGTTATGGCACTCGTTTTATCACAAAACCTGCTGGCCGATGGCCGCATGGTCCAGCTCTTAACTTCGTATGCAACTTTCCTCAGCTCCCCGGCCGCCCTCAGCGGCAAGGCTCCTGACTGGAAAATGGACGAAATCGAACAATTCAAAGAACAGGCCGGCAACACACTGCTCACCATGCTCTGCGAGCTGGCCGCACTTGAGCACGATCAGCCCCTGACCGATGGCACCACGGCCCAAAAGATTGCGTTTTTCGAATCCGCTCCCATTCCCGAGGAATTTCACATACTCGCGGCAATGGCCGCCGGAAAACGCCCCGACGCAATCATCATGCCCGGCCAAAAACCAAAATTGGATTCCGCTAATACCGACCGCTCCTCGCGATTCAACCGGCTGACCCAATCAATCCTCGACCGCACCCAAAAAATTCTCGGCGAAAACCCGTCTACCGACAACGCTGCCGATAACAAACCAACCGGCCTCGCCCGCTTCATACCTGGCCTCAATGACCCAACTTTTCACTTTATCGTGTTCAGTTCCACGTTTTTTCTAGAAACATTCATGCTGCGAAACCTCATCGAGAACCTCCCGGAAATTCTCGGTGGCCTCGCCCCGCTCCATCAAAACAACGAACACCCCCAGGATTCCGAAAACTCCGAAGACTTCGAAGCATCAGACTATACCGATTATACCGACATCCACGATTCCCAGGCCGACCGTTAACATGGCAACCACTCCGATAACCAACACGCCCACAAAAAGCTGGTTGGTTCCCCTTTGCACCATTTATTCATTCACTTACGCCGGCGTTTTACTCTCTACCTACCTTCCACGCTACTTCGAAAGCATCGGTTTTAGCGTCGCCGCCATCGGCCTAATCTTCAGCGTTCGCTCGCTCCTACAAAGTATCGCGACGCCCATCTGGACCACCATCGCCGACCGACTCGGAGCCGCACGCCGCATCATCCAACTCCAGTGCGCACTCGGTCTGCTGGCCCTCCTCGCCCTGCCCTTTAGCCGCGCCTACCCGGTAATTTTTCTCGCCATCGTCATTCACGGAATCACCGCCCAGGCTTCCACACCTTTGGTCGATGCCCTCACACTCCGCGAAGTCGGCGCAAACCGCTTTGGCGCCGTGCGCGCCTGGGGTTCCGCCGGGTACGGAGTCATGGCACTCGTCGCCGCAGCAGCCGGCCTGTACGCCACACACGCCGGCCTGGCCATGCTCGCCCCCTGGCTACTACTCCTCACCGCCACCGGAATGCTCGCCGCCGCACTGCGCTTTCCACCCGTCGTCGTCCAACTCAAAAGCCCCAACCTGCGCGACTCCCTGCGCTTGCTTCGACGCCCCGTACTCTGGCTCGTCATTCCCATCAGCGCCGTCCACTGGATGTCCCAGGCCCCCTACAACCTGTTTATCGTTTTCCTTGCCGAAGAACGTCACCTCGGCGCCTGGGTTCCCGGCCTGGCCGTCACCGTCGGCGTGCTCGGCGAAATCATCATCTTTGCCGCCGGCGCCTCACTTTTGCGCGCAATGCGCCCCTATACCCTCATTTTATTGAGCATTTTCGCGACCGCCATCCGCTGGTACATCACCGGAATCGCCACAACCGCGCCCGTTTTAATGGCCGTTCAAATCCTGCACGGACTGTCGTTCGGCGGTTTTTACGTTGCCATCATGGCGATTCTCGGCGAACAAATCGCTCCCGAAATTCGCGCTACCGGCCAGGGCATGTTCTATTTTCTCGTCTTCGGACTTGGCGCAGCGATCGGCAACGGTATTTCCGGGTATTTGCTCGAATTCAACACCGCAGCCACGCTTTTCAAGTGGGCTGGACTGTTAGAATTCGCAGTATTAGCCATCGCCATCGCCGTCTGGCCGACAATTAAGCGCCTGGAATTACATCCCAGGCCCAATTCCACCAATTAGTTGCCCCGTTCAACTTCCTGCACTACACTCGCCGCGATTTGTGGACGATTTTTATTGAACTTCGTATCTGGATATTTTGATGAATTCGAAAATTTTTGTTGCCATGGCAGGCAACATTGGCGCCGGAAAAAGCACAGCAGCTAAGATCTTGGCCCGACAATTCGGCTGCGAACTATTCTACGAACCGGTCGTCGAAAACCGATTTTTGCGCCCCTACTACCGCGATATGACACGCTGGAGTTTCACACTTCAGATGGAATTTCTGCTCAAACGCATCGAACATCACGGACAAATCGATCGCCTGCGCGTTTCCTGCGTTCAGGATCGCACGCTCATCGAAGATCCCGAAGTCTTCGCAAAATACCTGCACGGTCTGGGACACATGACCGACGCGGAACTCGATCTGTATTTCGATTATTTCAAACGATTCAACGCAGGCATTCGTCAACCCGACAAAATCATCCTGCTTCACACGCCCGACGTTCGCGTTTTGATGCGCCGAATCGAAGAACGTGGACGCGAGGAAGAAAGCGGTATTGCCGCCGAATTTCTGCGCGGCTTGAACAGCTACTACGAAACCTTTGCGCAGGTTGCGCGCCAGAAATACAATCTCGATGTCTTAGAAATCGACGTCACTGAACGCGATTTCCGCACCGGCCCGGCGCGCGATGAGTTTTTAGAGCAAGTTCACAGCTTTTTAACCAGCGGCCAAAAAGGCGCTGTCGAACTGCCCTTCAAAGTCTGAATCAATCCGCTCAGGTCATGTATTGAAGCAACACAAACCCGAGAATAAACAGCAGTGAAATGATCACCAGCGTCATCACAAACTGTTTATTCTTGGCAGTTTCCTGCGGCGTTACCGGAGCGACTTCGCCTTCTTTTACGGGTCTTCTTCGTTTTCGAACAGCCATAGGTTTTACCTGTTTTTCATCGTGATTTGTGATTAAAAAGATCTCTGTACGAATAGAGATCACACGCACTATGCGCAAATGTTAGCCAATCTGCCACCATTCGCGCAAGCCCCATCGCTCGCGCTACCAATCGACCCGGCAGACCGCGTCATTCCTTATATAGATATCCGATCAAGTCGCTGCGTGTAACGATGCCAACCAAACGACCGTCGTCAAGCACCGGCAAGCGCCCGACGTCGTCCTTGGTCAACAAATCGAGCGCATCCTCCAACGTCGTACTTGCCGACGCAGACACGATTTCGTGCGCCATAAATGCGCTGATCGGCAACTCCAGACTCCCACCAACGCGCGCCCGCTCCACATCCCGCCGCGACAAAATCCCACGCATATCACCATCGCGCATAACCGGCGCGCCGCTCACATTCCAGCGCTCCAGCAACACCCCGGCCTGCCCGAGCGTAATATCATGCTCCAACGTCTGCACCGGCGAGCTCATGATGTCACGCACACGCGGCGGGCGAAACTTGGTGTCTTTTAGCAAGGTCATCAAACGCTCGTGCACGACCTCCAGGCTTTCGTTTTTGAACGTCGCCGCACCCGCACCCGCGTGCCCGCCACCGCCCATCTCCTGCATCAACGCGCCCACATCGACATGACCCACCTGGCTGCGCGCGATAATCTGCGTGCGCTTGCTGCGCGTAAACTCCATCACGCCAAACATCGCATCGTGACCGCTCATCTTCATCAGCCGTTCCACGATTTCCGACGCGCCTTTAATAAAACCATTGGTTTTCGCCGTCGCATGCGCCATATCCACGCCGTCCACGCAAATTTGCTCGGTCGTCGGAATCATGCTCACCAGAAGCTGGCGCTGCCCGACCGTATATTGTTGCTCCATATACCGCGCAACGACCGTTAAATTTGCACCCGAGCGCAACAAAAACGCTGCGGCATCCACATCCCGTGCGGTCGTCGACGCGTACGAAAGATGTCCCGTATCCGCATAAATCCCCAGCAACATCAGGGTCGCGGTCGCGCGGTCAAAAGACAGGTTTTGTTCCTGGATGCGCTCACACAAAATCGTCGTACACGCACCCACCCGCTCGATGATTTCCTCGTCCGCCACCAGATCATCGGGCGACGCGGGATGATGATCGTACACAACGATGCGCGGATTGTTCGCAAAAATCTCACTGTATTCCTGCAACCGCGTCTGGTCGCGAACGTCCACAACGATCACTTCTTCGACCTGACCCGCCTCGATTTCTGCAACCGTTACGAGATGAAACAAGTCTTTATGCACCGCCAGATAACGCTGCACCGCAAGGCTTACCGTGCCGCCGTGCACGCCAATCGCACCCGTAGCTCCGTGCAAAACACATGCGGCAACCACACTCGCGAGCGCATCCAGATCAGCATTGTGATGTGTAACAACGATTTGTTTCAATCAAATTCTCGCGTTAAAAGGGGCCCTAGCTTAATACCAAAGAACACGTAGTCTGAGCGAAATACACGCCGTTCACAATCAAAACCTACATTACTTTTCCGGAGCTCCCCCACCATGAAAGCCATTCACGTTCAAAACAACGCTCAAAACACACTCGTCTGGCAAGAAACCACCACGCCTGCACCCGGTCCCGATGACGTTTTACTAAAAGTCCACGCCACGGCCGTCAACCGCGCCGATCTTTTACAACGCGCCGGACGCTACCCCGTGCCGGCCGGCCAGAGCGAAATCCTCGGACTCGAAGCCGCCGGCGAAGTCGCCGCGATCGGCGCGAACGTGCGCGGCTGGCAAATCGGCGACCGCGCCTGCTGCCTGCTCACCGGCGGCGGCTACGCCGAAATGGTCGTCACACCCGCCAGCCTGTTGTTGCCCGTTCCGGATTCCATGACCATGAACCAGGCCGCAGCCATCCCGGAAGTTTTTTACACCGCATTTCTCAATATTTTCATGGAAGCCAATCAAAAACCGGGCGACCACGTACTCATTCACGCCGCGGCCTCCGGTGTTGGAACGGCCGCCATCCAGCTCTGCAACGTTTTTCAGTCACCCGTCATCGCAACCGCAAGCACTTCAAAAATCGCGTACCTCAAATCCCTTGGCGTCGAAGCCATCGACCGCACCCAAAACGATTTTCAAGAGCGCGTCGCAGCACTGACCAACAACCGCGGCGTCGACATTATCCTTGACCCCGTCGGCGCCGATTACCTCGACAAAAACATCCTGTCCCTGGCCCCCGGCGGACGCCTCGTATTGATAGGACTACTCAGCGGCGCAAAAACCGAGCTGCAGATAAGCCCCATTCTCATGAAACGTCTGCGCATCATCGGAAGCGTTTTGCGCAGCCGAACGCTTCAAGAAAAACAAGACATCACCACCGAATTTCGCCAACGCGTCTGGCCACTGTTTGAAACCGGAGAACTCAAACCGGTCATCCACCAGGTGTTCCCCATCCAGAATGCAAACGAAGCGCACGAGCTTTTGCGCAGCAATACAACCATCGGAAAACTGATTTTGAACATCATCCCCGAAGATTAATCGCACGCGCGTATTCGCGCGTATTCGCGAACTGCGCCAACCTGTCTCACGCGTGCACCAACAATGCACTTCTTGGCGCAAAGAACTCGCTTGCATGCGCACGCAACGCACTTCTTCACGCGAAGATCTCGCCCTCCTGGACAAGACTAGCCTACCCGGTGCGCCAACCTGTCGCATTCTTGGGCAGGCAATGCACTTCTTCACGCGAAGATCTCGCCCTCCTGAACAAGACTAGCCTACCCGGTGCGCCAACCTGTCGCATTCTTGGGCAGGCAATGCACTTCTTCACGCGAAGACCTCCTTCTCCTGGACGTTTTCGATGTTTTTGACGATTTGGGAGGATTGTACGACGGGCCGGAAGCTGTGCTGGCGAACAATGAAAAGAGCTAGCTGCCGACAACGAGCTGATAAATATAATAAAACACCAGCACGCAAAACAGTCCGACGCCTATCAGTGCAGCCAATATAAGTGCGGTTCGGCCGCGCTCGCCACGATCCCTTGCGCCTTTCACAGAAGTACTCGCGGGCGTAAGATTCACCGATTCAAGTTCGTCGCCAAATACCGTTGCCAGCGAAGATTGCCGGGCCAGCTTTGCAGGATCCGGTCGCTGGAAACTCGCTGACGGTTCGGCTACCGCTGCCACTGCTTCGGCCGCTCCGTCGCCACCGCCAAAGGACAGCTCCTCGGTACCGCGGATTCTATTTTTGGGAACGACAACCTTTCGACTACCCGTTTCGTGCGATTCTCCACGGTATCCGACGGAAGAATTCGGTGCGTCATCGGCCGGGCCAACGGCTTCTTCGAAAGCGCGAAGCGCGACTTTTGCGCTGGGATAGCGCGCATCGGCCTGTTTCGCCATGCACTTTTTGATGAACAATTCCAATCCGATCGACACCTCAACGCCCGGCCGCCCGACAACTGCCGGAATCGGAGCATCCTGGTGCATACGAACCATTTCTTGAGCGACATGCGACGGATACGGTAAATGCCCGCAAATCATCTCGTACAACATGCATCCGAGCGCATAAATATCGGTCGCCGGACCAATCGAATCGATTTCCCCCCGACACTGTTCCGGACTCATATAAGCAGGTGTTCCAAAAAGCAGACCCGCCGCCGTTCCGTAGGTGTCCGCGTTTTGTCCCAACAACTTAGCGATCCCGAAATCCAGGACTTTTACCACCTGTTCATCCGTACTGGCCCGATACGCCAGCATGATATTCTCGGGCTTTAAGTCGCGGTGAACAATGTCCAGCGCGTGAGCTTCGCTCAACGCCAACAATACCTGACGCGTAATCTCTAGAATCGGCTTTAACTTTAAGCCTCGGCGCACCGCTTTGCGCATCGATACACCGCCGACGTATTCCATCGCGATGTACAAAAAGTCGCCCTTCTCGCTCACACCAAAGTCGTACAAGGTCACGCAATTGGGGTGCGAAAGCCGTCCCAGCACGCGTGCTTCCTGCTCGAAGCGCCTCTGGGCGGTCACGCGACCATCCTGTGCCGCCTGACTGTGTCCGGGACTTAAATAATCTGGCCGAAAGATCTTCAACGCGACCGGTCGATCGACCTGCCCCTGAATGGCCTTATAGACGTAGCCCATTGAGCCGTGGCCCAGCACGCCGACCACGATAAACCGTCCGGCAATCTGCCGACCTAACAGTGGATCTCCAGAATGCGCCTGAAATTCGCTGTCTTCGATACAAAAGTACCCGTCACCGGTTGGACAAGGTGCTAAAAATATCTCTTCAACTGTCTGGCAATGCGGACAAATAGCCATGCGTTACAAATCACAATTCGGGTTAGCCCATCAATAACTCCGGCGAGTATGTCACAATCGAGGCGTCACGCAACGTGTCGTTCGCACATCGGACGTCTGTTTATTGATTTACACCGCATTTAGCCCGCGCCTATCAAAATTTATCGCCCGGCGCAGTGATTGACGCTCTGTTCTTGGGCGTGCTATCGAATGCCGCGATCAATGGATGCACGAAAACTTCCCTCTACTTACTGTTGAGTCAAAATCATGGATAAAATCAAAACAATCGGTGTGATTGGCGCCGGACAAATGGGCAACGGCATTGCGCAGGTAGCGGCAGTTGCTGGATTTAAAGTTATTCTCAACGATCTGTCGAACGATGCGCTCGTTCGTGCGCAGGCATCGATCGAAAAAAGCCTGGAAAAGCTCGTTTCTCGCGACAAACTCACGGCGGATGACCGTGACAAGGCGCTGGCCCAGATTTCCACCACGGATTCCATCGATGCGCTTGCAGGCTGCGACCTTGTGATCGAAGCGATTATCGAAAACGAAAAGATCAAACTCGAACTCTTCAAAAAGCTCGATGAAATCACCGCACCGCACGCGATTCTGGCGTCCAACACGTCCAGCATTTCGATTACGCGCATCGCTGCCGCGACCAAACGCCCCAATCAAGTCATCGGTATGCACTTCATGAATCCGGTGCCGATCATGAAACTCGTCGAAATCATCCGTGGCCTGGCCACCGACGATGCAACCTACGAAACTGTGTGTGCCGTCAGCGAAAAGATGGGGAAAACCACCGTCCTGGCCCAAGATTACCCGGGCTTCATCGTAAATCGCATTCTGATGCCCATGATCAACGAAGCGGTTTACACGCTCATGGAAGGCGTCGGAAGCGTTGAAGACATCGACACGGCCATGAAACTCGGTACAAACCAGCCCATGGGCCCGCTCACGCTCGCTGACTTTATCGGCCTGGATACCTGCCTTGCGATTTTGGAAGTGCTCCACGATGGCCTGGGCGACCCGAAATACCGCCCCTGCCCGCTGCTTCGCAAATACGTCGATGCCGGCTGGGTTGGCCGCAAATCCGGTCGCGGATTCTACACCTATTGATCAGCTCCATTTTATTGAACTCTAATTTGGAATTACGCTCATGACTACTTTTGAAAATATCGTCGTAGAAGATCACGACAACGGCGTTGTGCTCATCAAGATCAATCGCCCCGACAAACTCAATGCACTCAGCCCGGAGGTTTTCGTTGATCTGAAGGCTGCCACCGAGCAGATCGCTGCTCGCTCGGATGTGCGCGCCGTCATTTTGACCGGCGAAGGACGTGCATTTGTCGCCGGTGCGGACATCTCCGCCATGGTGAATTTCTCGATGGACGAGGCGAAAGTCTACGGCCAGACCGGCCACGATGTGATGGACGCAATCGCCGCGCTGCCCGTCCCGGTTATCGCTGCGCTGAACGGCTTTACGCTCGGCGGCGGCCTTGAGCTGGCACTGGCCTGCGACCTGATTTACGCATCCGAAAAAGCCAAAATCGGCCTTCCCGAAGTCGGTCTTGCGATCATCCCCGGTTTTGGCGGAACGCAGCGCCTGGGCCGTTTGATCGGCTGGCAAGCCGCACGCGAAATGGTTTTCACCGGCAAAACAATCGACGCCAACGAAGCCAAACGCCTGGGTCTGGTACTCGAGGTCTTCGCACCGGAATCACTCATCGACTCGGTTTTGGAAATCGCCAACACCATCGCAAGCCGTGGACCGCTGGCCATCAAAACCGCCAAAGAAGTCATGACCAAAGGCAGCGAGCTTTCATTGAAAGAAGGCAACGCCGTCGAAGTTGGCGGATTTGCCGCGTTGTGGCCAAGCGCTGACCGTCAGGAAGGCATGAGCGCATTTGTCGAAAAACGCGCGGCTGTTTTTACCGGCAAATAGTCTCTAAAACTCTTGAAACATTTGAAACATTTGAACGAAAGGTAGAACAACCATGGATTTGACGCTCAACGAAACGCAGGTGCTCGTCCAAGAAACCGCTCGTCGATTTGCGAGCAGTGATCTTCGCCCCAAAGCCAGTGCGCGCGATGAATCTGGCGAGTTTCCGCTCGAAAGTCTGGCGAAAATGGCGGAGCTGGGTTTGATGGGCGTCAATATCCGTGGTGATTACGGCGGCGCCGAAGCCGGCGTCGTCGCCTACAGCCTGGCTGTGACCGAAATCGCCCAGGGCGACCCGGCGGTGGCCGTTACCATGGCTGTCAACAACATGGTTGGCGAAGTCATCCAGCAATTTGGAACGGATGCACAACGCGAATTTTACATTCCCAAACTCACCAGCGGCGAATATGTATCCGGCTCGTTTTGCCTGAGCGAGCCTGGTAGCGGCTCGGACGCGGCCGCCATGACCACGCGTGCCGAAAAAACCGCCAGCGGCTGGAGTATTTCCGGCGCAAAAGCTTGGGTAACGTCCGGATCGTATTCGGGTGTTTTCCTGGTCTGGGCAAAAACTCGCACCGAAGGCGGCGACGACGAGATTTCTCTCTTCCTCGTCGATCCAAAACTGCCGGGAATCAGTATCGGCAAGCCCGAAAAAAAGATGGGCCAGCACGCGTCCGATACAGTTTCCATCACCTTTGATTCCGTCGAAGTTTCCAACGACGCCCTGCTTGGCGAAATCGGCCAGGGCTTCAAAATCGCAATGATGGCGCTCGATGGCGGACGCATCGGCATTGCCAGCCAGGCGCTCGGCGCCGGTCTGGAGGCCATGAGCCTGGCGCGCGACTATGCGCTTGAGCGCAAGCAATTTGGCCGACCCATCGCCGATTTCCAGGCAATTCAGTTCAAACTGGCCGATATGGCCACCGAACTCGACGCCGCTCGCTTGCTCACGCTGCGCGCCGCGTGGATGAAAGAACAGGCAACGCGCAAGTTTTCACGCGAAGCAAGCATGGCCAAACTTTATTCAAGTGAGGCCGCCTGCCGCGCCTGCGACCAGGCCATCCAGATCCTTGGCGGCTACGGTTACACGCGTGATTATCCGCTCGAAAAACTCTATCGCGATGTGCGCGTAACCCGAATTTACGAAGGCACCAACGAGATACAGCGCGTCGTCAGCGCGCGTGACCAGCTTCGCAACCGTTGAGACTCGAAAACATGACTGAAAATACACCCCAGACACGTACTTACCGCGTTTTGATCGGCAAACCCGGCCTCGATGGACACGATCGCGGCGCCAAAGTCATCGCGCGCGCGCTTCGCGATGCCGGTTTCGAGGTTATTTACAGCGGCCTTCACCAGACGCCCGAAATGCTCGTACAAACCGCGCTTCAGGAAGACGTGGATTGCATCGGCCTGTCGATTTTGTCCGGCGCACACAACACACTTATGCCCGAAGTCGTGCGTTTGCTGGCCGAAGAACAGGCCGACGACATTTTCGTGTTCGGTGGCGGCATCATTCCGCAAGAAGATATCATCGAGCTGCAGCAGGCTGGCGTGCGTGCGATATTTACGCCCGGAACGCCCACGACGGATGTTGTGGCGTATCTACAAACCGAATGTGCCAAGCGTTACGCATGAATAATCAACCTCCAAAAGATTCGCTCGCTGCCCGTATTCTGGCCGGCGATGTGCGCGCTGCCGGACGACTCATGCGCTGGGTCGACGATAATTTGCCCGAAGCCGAGCAAGAACTGGCCGCACTTTATCCGCACACCGGAAACGCGTATTTCATCGGTATCACCGGAAACCCGGGCGCCGGAAAATCCACGCTGGTCGATGTTTTGATCACCCGTTTGCGCGCTCAAAACCTACGCGTTGGATGCATTGCCATCGACCCGACCAGTCCGTTTTCGGGCGGCGCAATCCTTGGCGACCGCGTTCGCATGCAACAACATGCACTCGACCGCGGCGTTTTCATTCGCTCAGTCGCAACGCGCGGAAACCTGGGCGGAATCGCACGCTCCACCCCGGCGATGGTCCAGATCCTTGATGCGATGGGTTTTGATATCGTCATCATCGAAACCATCGGCGTTGGCCAGGGCGAGGTCGATATCGTACGACTTGCCGACACGAATGTGGTTGTGGCGGTTCCGGGACTGGGCGACGATATACAGGCCGAAAAAGCCGGTTTGATGGAAATCGCGAACATTTTTGCGGTCAACAAAGGCGACCTGCCCGGTGCAAACCGCGTGGTGCGCGAACTGCGCACGATGCTAAATCTGCACGACCGCGCGCCCGACAAAACCGCGTGGCGACCGCCTATTCTCAAGCTTACCGCCAGCCAGGACGAAGGCGTCGACAAGCTTCTCGCTGCAATCTTTGAGCACCGAGCATGGCTTGAAGAGCACGGCGAACATCTCGGGCGCGAACGTGCGCGCGCGGAGCAGTTCGTGCGTCTGATCGTTGCCGAAAAGCTCAACGCGCGCATCGAAACCGCCGTCAAATCCCCGGAATGGCAAGACACCATCCAGACGCTGCTAGACCGAACCAGCACCCCACATGACATCGCCGCGACGTTATTGAACGATATTCTCGGTCAATAAAACGCGCGGCGACTGTTTTTCCATCAGGATTTGAGCGATTTAGCGGTTGTTTGTGCCGCCCGGACGCGTAGTCATCGGTACGGTTTGAACCGATGCACCGTCCATGAGCGCCTCGGCGCCCCAGCCCACGCTGTCGAGCTGCTTGGTAACGTCTACACCCTGGGCATCACCAATGGCCGGGCTACTATCGTTTCGAACCGCTCGCGTAATGGGTTCGATCAACTCGCCGGCCCAATCTTCAATGTTGAAGTTAAAGCTCAGTGTTTGCTCACCGGCCGTTAGCTCCACATCGGAAAATGTATAGAAAACGGCGCGCTTGCTATTGTAATGAAACGGCGTCCACGCACTGTCTTCGGACTGACTTTCGCGCTTTTTATCAAACGGCAGGGGCAGCGGATTTCCATCGAACTTTCCATCCGAACTAGCCCGTGGGTCCTGGCTCGCAACGTCCTCGCTCGAAACCAGCCCGGTCATACTCAAACTTCCGCTGCTGACGTTATCGTCATCGTTGGCTTCCAGGCGAATACTCACAACAAAACGACCGGCCTTTGGAAACTCAAACGGATTGAGTCGCTTGACCTCCTCGTCGTGCTCCACGTCAAACACCAGACGAAACGGGTCGCTGGTACTGTACGTAATGCCGGAATGCGTTGTCATAACGGGCTGAAAGCGGATCTCAGAAATCGACAATCCCAGTTCCGTCAAAAACAGGCCGTCCGGCATGTTTTTCAGACCGTGAATCGCAAATTCAGGCGTCACAATAACCGCTTGCGACTTCGCCTCAAATTCGTTCACTTCGTGAACCGTTGAATCAATGTCCGCGCAGCCAACGCTTCCGAGAGACACCAGAAGCCCCAATAGTACAGATATTTTCTTTATTGAATTCATCGTATTAATTCCTGGTAAAATATACTTATCCGACCAATTCAGCTCTGTAATTCATTAATTCCGGCGAAGAATTGATAATTTGACTCAAACGCGGCCGCTTCATCTGAAGCAAATCGGCTGCCCGCGTGATATTTCCATCGGTTTCCTCAAGCGCTCGTTTGATACACTCAAGTTCCAGACGTTTTTTAAGCTTCGTCAACGACAAACCCTGAGCCACG
>JBEBSM010000016.1:0-21369 GCA_040394315.1 Lujinxingia vulgaris | reverse complement strand
GCGTCGGTCTGGAGGCCGGATATTTCTTCACAGCCATGGATCGCTGGAACGCGCACCTGCTCGAACCAAACAACGCTGCACAATTCGACACGAATGGCGTTTTTAATTTCGATCTGGCACTGGAAGCATCCTTTTTAGAAAGCACCCGACTGACACTTTTTGGCGGTATCGCAACGCCATTTCATAGTGATCCGTCGCTGCGCGCACTCTACGTCGGTCTGGAGCCTGCCCTGGCCTTCCGCGGCGGCAACTGGGAACTCGCTTTCGGCGCCGGCGTTGCACTTGGTTCACTCAATGTGCAACCGGCCAATGCCGAAGCCGATTCAACCATCATCCTGGTGCGCCCCTTTTTGGAAGTACGTCGCTACTTCAGCGCTTGGATGGCCGGCTACGTCCGCGGCGGTTTCAATCAATGGTACGCGACCGATATCGAATCGGATGATATGACCCTGACTCGCATGGATGGACGGGAGCTGAAACCAAACGATCTACACGAAGGCGGCGTTTACGTTGCTCTGGGTGTACGTTTCGGCCATTACCCCACCCACGTTAAATTTGTTGGCGACAGCGACGGCGACGGATACTACGACGACGTCGATGAATGTCCGGACGCCGCGGAAGATTTCGATGGTTTTGAAGACGAAGATGGTTGCCCCGAGCTAGACAACGACGGCGACGGCGTTCCAAACGATGAAGACGAGTGCCCGAATACCGCAGGCACTGCCGAAAACAACGGCTGCCCGGCATTTGACCAGGACGGCGACGGCATCTTGGATGCTGGCGACAAATGTATCGACGTGCCCGAAAACTTCACCGGTTTCCAGGATGAAGACGGTTGCCCCGAACTCGATCGCGACGACGACGGCATCCCCGATACCGAAGATCATTGTCCAGATCAGGCCGGCGTTCCCGAAAAGAACGGCTGCCCGTTTGAACGTGTCCAGGTAACCCTGAAAAACATTGTTATCCTCGACGTCGTAAACTTCGAGTACAACAAGGCCGTCATCATGCCGGATTCGTTCGAGCTGCTCAACGAAGTCGCAAGCGTCATCAAACACAATCCGCGCATCCGTAAGCTCGAAGTCCAAGGCCACACCGACCACGCCGGTAGCCTGAAATACAACATGAAGCTTTCCGATGACCGCGCAAAATCCGTCATGGAATACCTCATCAACCAGGGCGTTGAACCCGAGCGTCTGACCTTCAAAGGCTACGGCCCAACCAAGCCACTTGTCCCTCTTGCCGAAGGCCAGAAAAAGGAAAACGCAGAAGATGCAGCGAAAAACCGCCGCGTTGAGTTCGCCATCCTCGAGCAGGACGAAGTTCGCAAAGTAGTTCGCGAAGACCAGGTCCCCGAAGATGTCGATACCGTCGACAAAGTCGACGAGAACGACAAAAGCAAATAAAACAGCACTGCACTACTGACTAAAACCTCCCTCACGCTTCAGCGTGAGGGAGGCTCTTTTTTAATCCACTTTTCACTTCTGGGGGAGCATACGTTGACTATGAATCCAGCATTCAAAACGCTGAGCACTGCTGCGTTTTTCCTACTTTTTGTATCCATCAGTACACTCGGATGCAAAGATGTTCGTAATCTACTTACCGACATCACCGCCCCGACCGAAACCCCTTCAAAGCCAGCATCCTCGCCGATTTCCCGTCCCGGCACCCTAGATGCCCCCCCACAAAAAGCCCCGTTAGCCCCCGGCCCAACCGCCCAGCCGGCCAAACTTCGTGCCAATGATTCCGCGATTGCCGACGGCGATACAATACGCGCGGTCGGGTTTGATAAAAGTATTCGACTTCTCCAACTCGATACTGAAGAGCTTCTCAAAGACGAAGATCTCGTTTTTGCAGAACGAGATTGGCAAGGCTACGTTGCCTCAAAAACAAAAAAGAAAAATCAGATCGCAACCTATGGAACGCCCCTTGGCAACCAGGCCGCCGACTTCGCCCGGTCTTTTTTCGACGGCATTGAAGACATCTATGTCGAATACGAAAGTCCCCTCCGAACCCGCGAATTCTTTGGCCGACACCTGGCCTACGTCTGGATTCAAAAGCACGGAGACTCAACCGGCTGGCTTAATTACAACATCGAAGCCGTAAGAGCCGGAATGTCCCCATATTACACAAAATACGGCTACAGCGAGCTGTACCACGATGCGTTTGTTGCAGCCGAATCTGAGGCCAAAGCGGCCAAGCGTGGAATATGGGCACCTGACGTCAAGGCCTACCCAGACTACAACCGACGAGAGCGTGAATGGGCTGAGCGTGCAAAAAGCATTCGCACGTTCCGCGAACGCTTCCAAAATACACCGGACTTTATCGAACTCGGTACTGACGTCGCCCTCGCCACCCTCCGCGAGCGTATCGGCCAGCGCGTAACTGTTTTTGGATTTGTCGACCGTTATAGCCCGAGCGCAAAGCCACCCAAAATTCAAATGAGCCACCGCTACCGAGAAAACGTCGTCATCGTGACCAAACCGCCCGTCAAATTCCCGACATCCCAGATCAGCCTGAAGAACGGGGAGTTTATCTACGCAGAAGGAACCGTCACGCTATTCCGAGGATCACCCCAGATCGAATTCGACTCAAAAAGCAGTCTGTACTCCGGAACAAACCCGCCACCAACACCTAATCAATAAGTAATAAAGCGACACGATGTGATCACTTTACCAACAAAACACAAATTTTTCCCGAATAGTCGTCTTCATCCAAATCCCTTCTCAGCGTAATAAATTGTGGCGACCTTATCGTCCCACGCCCCCGGCACAACACCCCGCACAATCAGTATTTGTGCGGTGATTAGAAGCCGGCACCCTACATCCCTCGTTTTGTTGCGATTTTTTCACCGTCTTTATATTTGCCCAAAACACTCCCCTTCGAAACACAAAAGGCATGAAAAACACGTCTCTAAAAAACAACACGCAACATTTTCCAGATTCTCTCGAAAACTAATCACGCCAATTTACTCGCCTTTGCTTTCGGCGAGTTTATTTACTTCAACCACTGAAAACTTATTCATGGCTGTCGTGATCTTTGATTCGAGAAAATCCTATGAAAATCCCAGACTTTTTTAAAAGGCAGGCTGCGACACTATCCGACTTTCAGAGCCTGATCTCTGAGAAGCCACCATCTGGCCTGGCCACCCTTTACCAAATCACCAACCTAATTTTTAAAGAATACGACCGAACGACGACTTCAGATTGCAACGATCCCCACGACGAGCACAACGCAGATTGCAACGCGGGTCTTCAAAACGCAGCTCATTTTGACGCAAAGGTAATAGTTAATACCGAGCTTTATCAAGGCTCTGCGCAAGACCCCGATTCACTCACCCTCATTCAGGGTGACGATTTGCCACCGAAGCTCAGGCTTTTCTACTTCCACGTCATGAGCAAATGCCATGTCGATGCATTTATTTTGGCGCGTCCAGAGGCCAAGACAATCTTCGAAGTAGAATGCCTCCATTATGCGCGCGTCTGCGAAATCGCGATAACGAATTACTGCATTATGGACAATCACTTCCATTTGAATATCGGGGTCCCAGCCTCCTGCCTCACCGAAGCTCGTGAAAAACTCGCCAAAATGATGGGCAGCATCAAACAGCAATTCACCAGGCGCTTTAAGCTCTGGTACAATACCGCTTACCGAAAAGAAATACGGCAGCGCAAACCCAAGCTGGGCACGGGCAGCATGTGGGCAGGACCTATTCGCGCCGAGTTTATCAAAGACGAAGCTCAGCTTGCGGCAAGCACACTGTATATCGAAACAAATCGCATCAAAGTCAGCTGCGCCGAGCAAATTTCCGTACTCTGTGAGCCACCAAAACTTCATACGAAACGCCAATGCAACCACTTTGGCGTCCAGCCACCGTATAAGCCGTTACTCGACGCTCTCTACAGCAACCAATCTCAATCAGCTCGCTTTTATCTGAGCGGCGACACCGCTTTGCCATCCGATACAGCGCTCACCGACGGACTCGATGGCATCTGGGCTTCGCCACAAGAAGTGCAGAAGTACTGGCACTTACCGGCGTATTCACTTCCCAATGGCTGGCGAAAGGTCCATTACGGCAAAGAGCGACGCATCTTAAAGCCTACATGCGTAAATCAACGCACATATCACATCACACCGTTCATCGAACGTCTGGGAAAAAGCTCGCCCGCCCGCCGCAGAAATTTTGCCCGCCTGGTGCTCAGCATGTGCTGGAAAAGCCGCGGGAGAATTTCAATCACTGACACATCCGCAGAGCAAGAAGTGCAAGGCCCCGGCATTGCCTGTTAAAGCCGTTACCAGAGCCTGTCTAAAACCAGGATAAAAAGTGGTTTTTCGCCCTACATAGAAACGACGAGGCCCCGGCTCAAACCTCATAAAACCTAACAACCATGCGAACTTACAACGAAGAAAGACTAGATCCCCCCCCATAAAACAGTCTTTTTTCAACTCCGATTTTTTCTCATCTATTATCAACATTTTTGGAGCTCCACAAACTTTCAGAAGCTATATTTTGCACGGCTTGTCGGCGAGCGTTCTTCAACGTAAGGTATCCACGCGCGGCAACTTTATTTTATAGACTTTATTTTCTCTATTTGATTGGCCATCAAGGCCTTGGCAGACCATGAGTGACGTTACACGAACCGTTTATCTTGATAGCGGTGAACAAAAACTCGAACTCCAGCGCTACAAACTGTCCGTTATCGACGGCTCGAATGCGGGAGAAATCTCCAGTTGGGAAGGACGCCGCATTACACTTGGAAGCTCACCTGATAACGACGTTGTCTTGGATGATCCGACCATTAGCCGCGTTCATGCCGCCATCGAAGTAAACGAGTCCGGCTATATCCTTCGCGACAACGAGTCGAAAAACGGCACTTTTATTGCCGGTCTACGCGTTCGCGAAGTCTATTTGGTCAGCGGTACCAACTTCCGACTCGGCGACACGACCATACGGTTTGAAACCACCGGCGTTGGAGTCGAAGTACACTTTTCCGGCAAAGAAAAATTCGGAAATCTACTCGGGAAAAGTCTCGCGATGCGTGAGATTTTCTCCATGCTTGAACGCGTTTCTCCTACCGATGCCACGGTTTTAATCGAAGGCGAATCTGGCACCGGTAAAGAATTGGTTGCCGAAGCGATTCACCTGAACAGTGCCCGAAAAAATGGACCGCTGATCGTTCTCGACTGCTCCGCAATCTCTCGCGATCTCATTGAAAGCGAACTGTTCGGGCATATGAAGGGAGCATTTACCGGCGCCACCGGGACACGAAAAGGTGCGTTCGAAGCAGCCCACGGCGGTACGCTTTTTCTCGACGAGCTGGGTGAGCTTGCAGTCGATCTACAGCCGAAACTATTGCGAGCACTCGAAAAGCGCGAGATCAAACCCGTCGGCAGTAATCAGACGATTAAAACAGATGTCCGAATCATTGCCGCAACCAATCGAAACCTTTTACACGAAGTAAAAGAGGGCAATTTCCGCGAGGATTTGTACTACCGATTTGCGGTAATCCGTATTCATCTGCCGCCGCTTCGCGATCGGCCCGACGATATTGCGCTGCTGGTAGAACATTTTTTAACCCAGGCAAATCAATTAGCAGGTCGTACCAGCAAGGTTGAAGTTTCCTATAAAACCATGGACAAGCTGAAGCGTCATCGCTGGCCTGGAAACGTGCGTGAACTCAAAAACTTTGTCGAACGCGCAGTCCTGCTGACGCAAAACGACACGATTGAAACCAAGTTTTTACATTCAGCCAGCGACCCCTCGCCTGCGTCCATTCACTCCTCGGAGAATAGCGCTCAAGCAAGCTCTTTACCCATGGTCGAGCTCGCACTTGAGGAAAACTTACCGTTCAAGGACGCAAAAAATCGACTTGTCGAGCAGTTCGAACTCGAATATTGGTCACGCCTGCTAGAGAGCACCGACGGTAACGTCTCTAAAGCAGCGCGCATCGCCGGCGTCCACCGCAAGAGTGTTGAGTATATTCTTAAGAAACTCGATCTTTCACGCGAAGACATCGGAATTAACCCCAGTTAATCGTTATCATTTTCAATTAAATCCCTTTGTAATTGCTATGTGTTACATCCTTATTTGTCACACATTTCGGAGAAATTCGTGCCCAGTACACCGGCGAGTATTAACACCCTGATCTGCATCCCTACGTATAACGAGGCTGAGAATATCGGCCCTATTGTGGATGCCATATTCAAGGTCGTTCCCAACGTTCATCTCCTCATTATCGACGACAGCTCGCCCGACGGTACTGGCGCATTAGCCGATGCATTGGCAGCAGAGGATGAGCGCGTTCATGTACTCCATCGCACCGAAAAACAAGGTCTGGGTAAGGCCTATATCGCCGGTTTTAAATGGGCGTTGGAACGATCTTACGATCAAATTTTCGAAATGGATGCTGACTTTAGTCATCAACCTCGGTATCTGCCAGCCATGATCGAGGCTTTATCCACAACGCATGACGTGGTCATTGGCTCACGCTACGTCCCCGGCGGCGGGACCGAAAACTGGGGTCTTGTGCGCCGCGCAATTTCACGCGGTGGCGGTGTGTACGCGCGAACAATACTTGGAATGAAAGTCCGTGATTTGACCGCAGGATTCATTGGATGGCGCCGTAAAGTTCTTGAAAACATCGAGCTCGATCACATCGAAGCCTCCGGCTATGTGTTTCAGATCGAAATGAAATACCGCGCTCATCAACTGCAATACAAAATCCTCGAAATCCCGATCACCTTTCCCGACCGCAAGGTAGGTCAATCCAAGATGACGTCAGATATCGCAATGGAAGCGTTGACCAGAGTTTGGAAAATTCGTCTTAAATGATTTGCCGATATTGTACGCTGAACGACGATTGTCGCTACTATCACTCTGTCATCGATCATGCTGACAAGCTTTGAGCCCTGGCTGGCTTCCCCCAGGTACCCAATTATGTTGGATCACAATCTCACATGTTATTTGAGCCAATCGCCTTGTTTCCTTTGGCGGAGTTCAATTTATGATTGACAGTCAACGTCTGCGAACCGTTCCCGAAGGGATCAATTTGATTTCGCAAGTTGCCGCTCTTTTGTCGCGCCAACGAAACGGAACAACCCACGTACTGGAAGTCGCCAGTTATTTCCCCGTAGATGTCGACAGCGTTGGCCGAATTCTCGAAAGCCTGGAAGCCGTTGAAGGCGTACAGCGCGTGCAAAAAGACTCGATCTATCTCTATGAGATCGCGCATCCCGAGGTGTTCGCCTCCAACGATTTCGATCTTGATAAAGCCGAACATCTGGAAAACTCGCCGGCATTTATGCGTGCAATTGCCAACCTCAAAAAAGACGATGACTGGCTTAAAAAAGTACGTGAGCAACACGAATTACTGCACATCGCCGCATGCGCCAAAAACTACACCATCGAGCTGTCGTATTTTATCAGCCGCAGCGATATCCCCAGCGCAAAAATCCAGAGTATCCTCAACGACTTTTCGGCAGAAGGATATATCAGCATCCTTTTTGACGAAAACAACGACACGATCAACTACACCTTCCCCCAGTTTTCCTATCCCAAACGCCGTTTACAGCATAATCTCTCCCTGCTTGAGCGCCCGGAGACGAAAAGCGCTGGCCGTTCGGCCCTCTGGTTATATCTGATTGTAGCCGCTATCATTTTACTCAGTATTATCGTATTCTCACGCCTCTGAGTCGCACCAAGAAAGCTGCTCATCATCCTCGCCAGGCAAGAATCGAACTATGAAACTGCGTATCCTGATCGCTGAAGACAGTGAGATTTTCGCCACTGTCTTACAAGAAACCCTGGCTACAGAAGGCAACCTGGAAGTGGTGGGCATGGCAAAAGACGGTCTCGAAGCCGTTGAGTTATGCGCTAAATTATTACCCGATCTGGTAATGATGGATATCCACATGCCCCGGCTAGATGGCCTCACGGCAACCGAGCGGATCATGGCGAGTACGCCCACGCCAATCCTGATCGTAACGTCTGATCCACGCTCCCAGGGCGTTGATCTGTCCTTTAAAGCGCTGTCCGCCGGCGCACTCGATCTGATCGCAAAGCCGACTCGTTTTCCATTGTCCGAGCTGGAACGCACCAGCCTGCTCAGAAAAGTTCGCCTTCTCGCTCAAATTCCCGTCGTTCGCCATGTCCGCGGAAGCAGTTCGAACCGCCTCAGTCCCCAGCTCGCTGCAATCCCTGCTCCAGCAACGGCTGTCGCTGCGCCGAATTCGGTCGACGCGCATGCAACGCAATCCATTAGCCAGCAATCCGAACTGCTCGTCGGAATCGTCGCATCCACCGGCGGACCACGCGCGTTGGCCCGACTTCTCGCCGATTTGCCTGCCGATTTTTCCGGATCTTTACTGATTGTTCAGCATATTACACACGGTTTTTCAGCGCATTTAGCCTCCTGGCTCAATGCCCACAGCGAACTCACGGTTGTAGAAGCCCAAGACGGCGACGCCATCCAACCCGGGCATGTCTATATTGCCCCCACCGAAAAACATCTTGAGCTAACGCGCTTAAACCGCCTGCATGTTTATCAAGACCATGCCGTCAAGGGTCACTGTCCAAGCGGTGATTTATTGCTCAAAAGCATCGCCAGAAATGCCGACTACGCAGCCGGTGTTATCCTCAGCGGTATGGGCGACGATGGCAGCGATGGTATCGAAGCACTCCATCTCACGGGAGCACTCACGCTTGCTCAAGACGAGCGAACTTCGGTAATTTACAGCATGCCTAGATCCGCAATAGAACGCGGCGCGATCACCCGCGTCATCCCCATTGAATCGCTCGCAAGCGAACTGGTAGCGCACGCAAATGCACGCCCACTTAATCTGCGGGGGACGTAAGTGGAAGTTTACGCTCCCAACCAGTTGAATTCCGTGGAAACCGCACGACAACTTATCAGTCGATGGACAGGCTTTGAACTACGTCCAAGCACGCCCCAGCGAATTTATGCGCTGCTCGAAGGCCGCCGTGACTCCCTGAATTTCACGACAATCGACGATTATCTACATGCCCTCAGCAGCCTTTCTTCCGCCGACGAAGAACCCCAACGCCTGATCAACCTGATCACAAACGGCCTGACTGCGTTTTGGCGAGATGACGTGCAACTTGAAGCGTTACGCATGATTATGCATGAGGTGTCAGTAAAGCAGCGGCCCCTGCAAATCTGGTGCGCCGGCTGCTCAACCGGTGAAGAGCCGTTCACGGTTGCGATGTTAGCCCGAGAAGCAGGAATCGACGCGAAAATCCTTGGCACCGACATCAACACAGACTTTCTTAACCATGCTCGTCAGGGGCTCTACGGGCCCTGGAGCTTGCGACGATTGAGTTTAGAACGTCGGCATCGCTTTTTCACACAACAAGATACGCGTTCATGGAAAATTCTTCCTGAATTGCAATCGATGGTCACTTTTCAACACCATAATTTACTCGATCCTGTCGCTGCCAGCACCGGACTTTTCAATTCCCCACAATGGGACATCATACTCTGCAGAAACGTTCTGATTTACCTCACGGCCGAGGCTGCCGAGAAAGTTTATCTCCATTTCTCACACGCACTTGCGCCCGATGGATATCTTTTACTCAGCTCCTCCGAACAAATTAATTCCGATCTAATGACTTGCGATTCCCTGTCCCAATCTGGCCACTCTGCATCGCCAAAACATTGCTTTCAATCCACACGTTCCGGTGAAAGTTTTGTGTATCGACTGCGCTCGAACTCCCAAAACTTGTCGTCCTCGCTGCATCCCAACGAGTTGTCTGAGCCTGATTCAAAAAACATCGATTTATCAACACCTTACGAGTCGAATAACCACGTTTTACCTCCATATTTAGGCCATGACGACTTCGACCAGAGCCACGCTCCGCCTGCGATCATTCCTACAGAAACCTCAGATCTTCACGAAGTCACACGCGAAATCGAAGATACCCACACGGTCATGAATCTGCTCATTACCGCTGCTCAGCAGTTGCAAAAGTCGCAGTACGACGAGGCCATTACAACCTTCGAAGCTGCAATCAGCTACGATCCATTTGTACCCGAAGCCTACTGTTTGATTGGAAAAGCGCTTCTCGAAAGCGGCGCCCACCAGTTAGCCGGCGAGGCGTTTCGAAAAGCGCTTTTCCTGGAACCCCACAACTGGTTCGCGGCCTCTCAGATGGCCCAACTGATGATGAGATTTGATTCACCAGATGGCGCACGACAGGCGTGGAGGCAAACGCTAGAAGGCTTAAACACGGATCCAGATCCGCTTAACGACGCCTATATTCTGCTTCAGTTCATCAAATCACTTGCAGAATATCGCGACCGCATTCGCCACTTAGCGACTACCTATCTTGAAAATAACGTTTGATATTAATCAACGATTGGTTCGATACCTACCGCAGTCCAAATCGAAGGTACGCGCGTCACGGGGCCTTCTAGCAACAGCTCATAGAATGCATCACGCGCTTCTTTCGTGCCCAAAACTAAAAGCTGCCGCAAACTATCAAGCCCGGTGATATCTTCACCACCGCCCTGCGCTTTCAACGTATCAACGTCCAAGGGTGTCGCGCCTTTCAAACGATTGCAGGCTTGTTGAACCGCTCTATTGGGGTGGTTTTCGAAACGTGCAATGGCCTGACTCGCCAGCTCACCAAACGTTTCGGGCTCGCGCGCCGTCCAGCCACGTAAATCGACGAGCGTATGTACTAGCGCCACGAGCGCCTCACCATGCACAGCTTCGTTCGACACGGCCTGACCAAATCCCGCAAACAAAGCTTCTGCTGCGTCCAGATCAACCCACTCAAGATCCGTGCCCGACAACGGCAGTCCCGAAATGCCTGGCGACCCCTCACCCAGCTCCAAAAGCACCTCATGGATGGCCGCTTCACAAAGCAGCACCACCAGATCGTCATCTTCGCCTAACGCGATCTGAAAGCCGAAGGCACCGCTGGCTGAAAGGACTTCGGCCGCGCGCGCGACATCGCCGCTACGCGCTATTTCCAGCCATTCAAAAAGCTGCTCAACATCGACATTATCGTCTTGCACGCCCGCGCTTGCGCCAAGCGCCACGAGCGAAGCGAATTCAAATGCTTCACGCTCGCCATTTTCTTGCTCAGCATGTTCAAATAACGCCAGCGTTTCAAGCCAATCGGTCATGCCGTGGGTTTGCAAAAAGTCTGCGACATGGCGAGTATCCCGAATCCAATCAGGTTCCATCTCGCCAAGCACGACGCTGCGCGCATATCGCACCGGATCAATACACGCCAACACTGCATGAAAACCGGCTTTCGTTTGTTCGTCACCTTCACCGTCTGCAAGATCACGCCACTCCGCGATCGCATCCCAGTACACGTGGTTGCCTACCAGGCCCACAACGCGTGCAGCTTCCAGAGCATGTTGTTCGTCTTCGCACTCCTCAAACCAGTTCTCCAGCCCGCCGTCATCGCCCTGAGCCAATACCCATGCGGCTGCCTGACGCGCATTGACGCGGCCGTCCAGCATGCGAAGTAGCGCCGGATTCGACCACGGCACATAGAGTCGCGCGAGATCTTGCGCCACCGATTCACTGAGCATCCGATCAAGCGCGGCCGTTGGAGAATTGACCTCCGAGTGTTTTGCGCGAGCTCCGCCAGCTTCCAGCACGCGATCAATGATTCGCTCCGCCTCATCACGCTCAACTTGCAGAAACAACAACCGCTCAGCACCCGACAACTCTGCCAGACCTTTGGGTTTTCGCCATTTGTACCAGCCATTGATGATTTTAGAATCACCTTCCATCGCCAGCTGCGCAAATAAGATTTCACGCGCCAGGCCATCCTCATGCAGTGGCTCTTTTTTCAGCGCTACCTCAATATCTGTCCACGAAGCGGAAGCCCCGCCATTGTCGTCACGTCGATTTCGCATTCGTTTTGCTCACATCAAGTACATAAAATAAATTTCTAAAGCCCGATAAGACACGCCGGACTATACAAGAAACCAAAGCGCCCTGTCATTGAGACAGAGCGCTTTAGCCGAAAGGAGGAGTCATGCAAATTGTCGCGCCGTTTTACCGGACCCAAGACGACCCATCTTGCTCGGTCGGCCAACAAGCGCTTCCTCCGAAGAGGTAATTAGAAAACGCCAGCACTGATAAAATCATTCCTAAATTAAGGAAGTTGTTTTCAGCTAATCTGCTACAAAAATCCACGAAAGCCCGACAGGTAAAAACGCCATTTTTTCAACGCCAAAGCCGAAACGCCCGGGGCACTTTCTTGAATAACAAAACAAAATCAACAACCTACACCAAGGACACGTCGCATACCGACAATGAATGCCGGCATTTTTCACCAGAATATTTTAATTCTGACTTCCCGGCTTACTCGTCAATTTATAATGACGATAAGTCACCGCGATATGATCTTTTGCACCATTGGATTCCGGATCGGGACGGAAGGTACCAAAGAACGCGATCGAGTTCGTATTGGCAAAATAATCAAATCCATTGTTCCGGCTGCGAGGAACCCACTGACCATCCTTAAATACGCTCATCGAACTCGACACAGGCACGTCCGCCAACACATGACTTGCCGCCTGACCCGTGGCTGAGACAATGATATCGGTAATCGTTTCCTCGATGTCGTCCGCACACAGGCTGTAATGAGAGCCCCCCGTTGCCAGCGCAACTTCTTCATAGGCTCGACCATGCTGGGCACAACCAGAACCCGTACCTACGATCGAAAACATCGTTGTACGACCCGGAAAAAATCCGAAATGACGATTCATCACAGCAATTCCTGCCGGTGTTCCCCATCGCGTATTTTGAATCTCCTGGTCTTCCTCATCGCTCATAATAATCGTTACAACTTTTGCTTCTGGCCGAAAACGCATAAAATCTTCTGCCTGATTCGAGCTCATAAGCTCAATGCCTGCAGCCGCGTTCACCAGTCCCCATTCCGCGCCACCATCACAACCCGAGCACTTGATGACGTAATCTTCAATCTCGTTCAGAAACGGAGTAACCTCCGTATGCCAGCCCGGCGTTTTCCGAATCTTCCCTTGCGAAGCCTTATCCATATTCGCAATACCCAGTCGATAATCCAGCGGTGTATTTGCCAACTGCGACAAAAACTCACTCGCAACCGCACGCACGCGCGTGTAGTGCGAAGACATCGAACCGGACTGATCCAGTACCCAATAGAAATCTACCTGCGGCGTGGTCAAACCAGGACGGAACGTCGTGCAACGCGTTGCATCCTTATCCGACGCGTTTGCCAGACTTGTCGTATTGGTCAGATCATCCATACGAAACTTGATCTTATCAAGCGCATCAAACTTGGCAGCCGGCGCAAACGCCGCAATCGTCAACACCTGGTTTCCACGATGCACGGCCGTTATAAACATCCGGAATTCCGTATGCGCATTGCCCGAAGCCGTTGGAAAACCAGTGATTTCACCGGCCGTCGATGGCTTCATTTGCAACAACATCGCATCACGCATCGCACGCGCCGAACGCGCCTGGCCACTACGCACCAGATAACGACTCGTCGCTGCCTTGTGGAAGTTATGCGTCGCAAACTCTCCACCCGTGCTGTCCTGCAAAATCGATCCCAGGGCCGCTACACGACTACGATGTGACAGCAACAGATCGTTGGGCTTGGTTTGATTCGCCTCCGGACGACTCGACAAAACAAATCCGCTGATCTCGTTCGCCGGATCGTCAAAAACAGCAGCCGCATGGCGATTCTCAGCCGATTCACCCGCGATCGCCAAATTCGTGTAACTGCGAAACGCCGGCGGCAGCGCAAACGTCCAATCCCCAATACTATTTTTATGATGTTCGACCGGCTCACTGACCGGATCTTTACATGCCGTCACAATCCAGCGATCACCATCCAAAATTCCGTCATCGTACGTCGACTCCTTATTCGGATCGAAACCGAACTGAATCTCGTCGTAATCATTCAGGCCATCTTCATCGCTGTCTGCATTGCACGGATCGGTTCCGAGCTGAATCTCCTCGAGATCGCTCAAACCATCGCCGTCCGTGTCGTGATTCTTTTCGTCGGTACACATCTCACGTTCTTCGCAATCCGTCAGGCCATCCTGATCGCTGTCAATCGACCAGCCTGGACCATTCGGCGCGCAATATTCCAGCTCAACGCCACCATCAACTTCGACGTCGCCGTCCGGTACGCTCGTGTCCGTATCACCCGGCACAACGTCTACATACACGTCCGTATCGGGCACCTCGATGACATCTGCCTCACCATTGTTGGACACATCCGACTTACCCAGATTATCAGGCTCACTGCTACACGCACTTAAAGTGCATGAAGTAACAAGAGCCACGATGAAAAATATATATCGACGAGGTAAACGCATATCTAAACTCAAGGAAACGGAATGAATATTGCCCGTAAAGCACCGTCCTTTACGCATGGCCACAATCCACTCTTATCAAAATTTTCCAGCTATATCAAAGCACCACAGTCGCTTTGATTGACTCCGCACCCGAACACTAGTCGTATCTTTCCAGATACGTAGACGATTTAGACGTATATCGTAGCGCAACACGGAGAGTTATGCTCTATCCAGCCCCTATTATATGGTTTTCACTGCAAAAACCGGGGGTACTTGCTAGCATGCCTCCCGCGTTACGAAATTACTTTACACCAGTTAAACTTGCTTACAAGCAGGCATCCAGAACTTCGAAGCGGTCAGCTAAATTGTCGCGCATCGATCATGTGTATAGTTTGCAATAGCCTTTGGCCTTGCCGCGTCTATCCTTGAGCAAGACGTGTTTCGTCTATTTTTCGTAATTTTTACGTTCAGGAGTACCATGACTACCGCGATCCCCACCCAAACCCTTTCGGAAATTCGTGCAAAGCTAGAAAGTGAACGCGCAGAAATCATCAACCGCAGCCATCTCGCGCGCAACGATCTGCGTGATCGAGATCACGGCCCCGGCGATTCCATCGACGTTTCAAACGACGAACAAGGCACGTCCACCGAACTTCGCTTCCAAGATCGCGATCGCGAAACACTCGCCAAAATCAACGAAGCCCTTTTGCGGCTCGACGACGACGAATACGGCCTTTGCGATTCCTGCGGCGAGCCGATTGGCATTGGTCGACTCAAAGCGATGCCGATGGCGGCCATGTGCATCGATTGCAAAGAAGACGAAGAACGCGATCAATCTCGCCGCGACGCATCCAACATCGGTATCTTTGGCGACCAAAGTTAATCCCCCTTAATTTCAAAAATTTGAAAACTTGAATCGTTTTCAGGTTCAAGCTCAGGTCGTCGAAGTACTCAGTGCGTACTGACCTTCGAAAAACACATTGTTAAACTCAAACCCGAAGTGGCGATACATTCGGATCGCCGCTTCATTGTCCTGCTGCACATTTAGCGCAACGAGCGATACACGCTCAAAAAGTTCTTCCAACAAACGCGCCGTGCATGCCGTCGCCAACCCCTGGCCGCGCAACTCTCTGTGCGTTACAAGGTTACCGATGACCGCAATGTCATGTTCTTCACTGACAACATGCACGCCGGCAATACTCACCAATCCCAGCGCAGGATCACGGATACCGAAATAAAGTCCGGTCTCCAACTGATAGGGCTCAAAAAAGTTATCCGGATAATGTCCGTACAACTCCATGATTGCCGCTGTATCTCGATGACCCAGTCGAACTACGCGCGATGTATCGCCGTACCGTTTAAATCCGGCGCGGTCTAAGCCCATGCGATTCATCGGTTTAATTTCCAGTGACGCCATCGATGATCGCACCGGATTCATGTGATTATCCAACACATGAAAATGAAAGCGATCTGGCAACACCAGCGCGCATCCTCGCAAAAATTCTTCGATCTCCGACGCGTCGCCTGCCATAAATACAACGGGAAGGCTCAATCCGCGATAGATCAGCAATAGGTTTTCAAGCTCTCCCTGAGCGTTACGCGTGCCATACCATCGGCAAAACTGAAAATAGGCCGGATCCAGATTCCCCAGCAGGTAGGCATTAGCAATGCGATCGCGCATCAAAAACTCTCGGAGTTCCGCGCGATCGCTTACCTGTTCAACCGTCATTGATTCTCCTAACGTATTCTTCAAAACCGGACCCAATCGCGTCCGTTTTATACCTGCACTTCTGTCCCTACTTTACGCACTACGGGCGTGAAGTGCAATCACGCTGTCGATCTACACGACGCAACTTACCACAATTGCTTCATGATAACGCTTGCCATTTCTACCCTATTTCGACCATAACATACCGAACAGAAAGACAGTAATCATCTTCTCCTTCTTGTATACCCATGGAAATCCTCAAACAGCTCAACCAACCTCAGCTCACGGCTGTATGTCATATCGAAGGACCGCTCCTGATCTTGGCGGGCGCCGGCAGCGGTAAAACACGCGTTTTAACCTGCCGAATTGCCTATCTCGTACAGGAAAAGAATGTTCACCCTTCGCAAATACTGGCTGTTACCTTCACCAACAAAGCCGCAGCCGAAATGCGTATCCGTGTCGATGAGCTACTCGGCCAGACTGCGCAAACACAACAGATCACGCTGTCGACATTTCACGCGCTCGGCGCACGAATCCTGCGACGCCACGCGCGACGCCTCCAATTAACCAGCAGCTTTACGATCTATGACGATGACGACCAACGACGTCTCATCCGTCGTCTCCTGCTGGCCGATGAACAAGAAGCCGATCGCCGTGAGATCCGCCGCCTGCAATCGTTCATCGAAAGCATGAAAAATCGCGGATTAACGCCCGCTGGCGCACACGAAGCTGCTCACAATCATGCCGATGAACAGGACGTTTTCTTCTACGAAAAATATCAAAAGGCGCTCCGACAGGCCATTTGCGTCGACTTCGGAGACCTCCTACTCGGCTTACTTGAACTCTTCCGCGACGATCCCCAACTCGCCAAATCCTACAGCGAGCAATGGCAATATCTAATGGTCGACGAATTCCAGGACACCAACCACGCCCAATTCGAACTCCTAAAACATCTTACCAGCGCACACAAAAACTTGGCCGTAGTCGGCGACGACGACCAGGCAATCTATCGCTGGCGAGGGGCGACGGTGGCGAATATTCTGGACTTTGGCAGAAGCTTTCCGGGCGCAAAAACCATAAAACTCGAGCAGAACTACCGCTCCAGCGACCTAATCCTGCAGGCCGCCAACGACGTCATCCGCCACAACCCACATCGTCACGACAAAACCCTGTGGACTGACAAAACCGAAGGCGATCCCATCGTGTGCTTCACCGCCGCCAGCGATCGCGAAGAAGCCGCGTTTGTCGCAGAAACGATTTTGCACAAACTCACACAGGGCGCAGCCTTCGATGACTTTGCGATCTTCTATCGCACCAACGCCCAGGGCCGACTTTTCGAAGAGCACCTGCGACAAAACGGAACACCCTACCAGATCGTGGGCGGCATGAGCTTTTATGCGCGCGAAGAAATCAAAGATCTGATGGCGTATCTGAAAGTAGCCCTCAATCCCGAGGACGAAGTCGCTCTGCAGCGTGTTCTCAACACGCCCACCCGCGGAATCGGAAAAACAACCATTGCAAAACTCACCGCCGCCGCACGCGTATCCGGGATCAACGGTTTTTACGGCGCACTTCGTCTGGCCTCCGATGACGACGACCATGCCCAGCACGATCTCTTCAGCCCCGATCGCCCACGCCCCAAAAGCCTGGCCGATGAACAAGCCCTGACCGCTGTCGCCAATCTCGGCCGAGCACCCCGCACCGGCATCTCCCACTTCCTCAGCCTGATTACCGGCATCCAGGACGACCTCGCCCACTATTCTAATCTATCCGTCATTTTACAAAACTTTATCGAGCGCTCTAACTATCTAGAATACTTAGAGAAAAACGACCCGGAAAGCGCCAAAGACCGAACAGATAACGTAGCCGAGCTTGTCAACGCTATTGAGGACTTCGAACGAGATCAAACCTCGGAAGACGACGATCTGGCTGCACTTGCTGAAGATTCACCGCTTCGCCAGAGCATCACAGAAGACCGCGAAAACGAACTCCTCGACAGCGAAGACTCCCTTTATTCCGATGCACCGGCCACCATATTATTACGGCAATTTTTAGAAAGATCTGCCCTGATTCAGAGCAACGATTCTCTCCAGGACGACCACGGCGCCGTAACCATGATGACCGTTCACGGCTCCAAAGGTCTCGAATTTGACACCGTATTTCTCGTCGGAATGGAAGACGAGATGTTTCCAAGCCTTCGTGATCTAAGCGATCCCGAAGAACTCGAGGAAGAACGCAGGTTGGCCTACGTTGCAATCACCCGCGCCCGCGAGCGGCTCTACATTACCAACGCGCGACGACGCCGTGTTTATGGAACCATCAAAGAAACTTATCCAAGTCGGTTTTTGCTCGAAATTTCACCCGAACGACTCACAATCGACCCGCGCAGCACAAGTAAAACCATCGACTTTACGCAGTCCTCAGCGTACGGCTCTCCATACCCATCAACTTCTGGACGAAACGCACGACAGGCGCCCCGGACTTTCGAAGGCGGCGTAAGCGCTTCTATGTGGGATTTCGACCAGTCGCCCGAAATGATCCGTGGCGAGATCGGTCGCGCCGTAACGCGAGCCCGCGCGCAACCCGTTGTCGATGAATTTTCTCAAGTTATCCCGGAGTGGGATACCGATTTCGGTGACACGGCCGGAGATCCACAGCCCGATATCTCGACCTGGCGAGCAGCGGCGGCGGCGAACAAAAAAGATCAGGCTCGCTCAAAAGCTGAGTCGGGCACCACACTGGTAGGCGCCACCGTCACGCATACACGCTTTGGGATCGGCACGATTCTCTCCGTCTCCGGCGACGGCGATAACGCCCACCTGGTTATTGATTTCCCCAGCGGCGGCAAACAAACAGTGATCCGACGTTTCGTAAAAATCTTAGGCTAGTGCTCAACCGAATCATTCACCGCACACAAAAAAAGTCGCCGCATAAATATGCGACGACTTTTTTCTATTTCGACGTTTTCAACAGCACTTCAAAAAGGCACTGTCTGAAAATCAGCCTTGAATTTCTGCGATCAGTGCATCGGTGTACTCAGTCGTAGTTGCGCTACCACCAAGATCTCCGGTCATGACCTTGCCGCGGCTCAAAACGGCTCCGATCGCTTTATCCAAACGATGAGCTTCCTCGATCATCCCAAGGTGCTCAAGCATCTGTCCGCCCGCACGAAGCAGCGCGGTGGGATTGGCAAGGTTTTTCCCGGCAATATCAGGCGCCGTTCCGTGAACAGCTTCAAACATCGAAGCACGATCACCAATGTTTGCTCCCGGCGTCAGACCAAGACCACCGATCAAGCCGGCAGTAAGATCCGAAAGGATATCTCCGAAAAGATTCGTCGTAACGATCACGTCGAACTTCTCCGGACGCTGCACAAGCTGCATTGCCATATTGTCGATAATGATATCATCAAACTTGATATCACTATACTCACCGGCAATTTCACGGCCGACTTCCAAAAACAGGCCGCCCGTTTCTTTCAAAATGTTCGCTTTATGAACAAGCGTAACCCGCTCACGTCCTGCCTTGCGAGCATACTCAAATGCATAACGAACGATTCGCTCGGATGCATGACGCGTGCACAAAATAACCGTTTCGGCAGCAGCACGATTGGGCGGAATCGCATGCTCAATTCCTGCATACGCACCTTCCGTATTCTCACGCACAAGCATGATATCAATCGGAAGGTCTTGAAAACGCGTCTTAACACCCGGTGTCGTTTTGGCCGGGCGCACGTTCGCATACATATCAAAATGTTTACGAATTGTGACGTTAATACTGCGAAATCCCGTTCCAATCGGTGTCTCTAACGGGCCCTTGAGAACGATACCGTTGCGCTCAATACTCGCAATCGTCTCTTCCGGCAGCGGTGTGCCCAGTTCTTTAAAAGTCCCGGAACCAGCCTGGACTTCTTCCCATTCAAAGTTTGTCCCTAATGCGTCAAGTACGCGCACAGTTGCATCGACAATTTCAGGCCCAATGCCATCTCCACGGATCAGCGAGATTTTCCGACTCATGCCAACTCCCTCAAACAGTGCATCTTGGTGACGCGCCGCGATATTCATCTACGGGCAAAACTTACCTCGTTAAAGGACCTGCCTTCGCCATTCACAACCACAGTGAATATCGATATGCAGGCGTTTGCCCCAATTTAGGTTGCAGAACATACGGGAGCAACCCGGCTTCGGTCAATACACATCGTAAAGCCTGCCAGATGTTACACCGTTGAACACGATCCGGGCGGTATTATCTTTCTAAAAGAGCCAACGAGTCTCTGATTCTAATAATTAAAACCCCTATTTACCAATAACTTACCGACCTAATCATTTTTGTGTCCAATGCCACGTACCACGAACGTCGATGCACAGTTTCTAGCCCGGCATAATTTATCGGGTAGACCAGAACGTTTCGATGAATTTCAAATCTCATTCGTACCGAGGTACTTAAATGGCCACTTCCTCACTCATTCGATTGTTAACTGCGCTACTGATGCTAACCGGCTTAGCCCTGAGCTCTAGCCTTGCCTGGGCCAACGAAACTCCCACCGATCCAAACGACCCGACAACCTATAGAGAAAATAGTCAGCCCGATCCAAACGCTTCCACCGCCGATACGGAACAATCCGCTGCAGATCAATCTACCTCCCGCCCGTTTCCGCCTCCAGAAGCCGACATGCCATACACATCATACAATCAAGAACGTGGTGGCCCCAGTTCCGCCTGGATTGTCACACGCGATGCACTGATCGGCGGTGTGTTCGGCGCCCTCCTGGGAACTGCCGGCTACTTCATCAGCGGACGCGACTGGAGCGCGCTCGTTATCGTCTATTCGGCAGCAGGCGGCATTGTTCTCGGTACTGCCGTCGGACTCGTCAGCGTGCTCACGAGCGATGACCAAGAGCTCAGCGCGAGCCTCCAATACTTGAAACGCGACCTGCCACGCTCGGCGCAACTGCAATTTCTAAATTTTCGATTCTAGATGTAGTCAGCTCCCATCGCATTTCATTTTGTAACGAAGAAAACCGATCACATTTCGACAAAACTCGTCGCTGTCCCAAGTGTATGTATCAGCTCGTTACCCGCATAAACACTGGACCACTGGCGAGTTTTAGAAACATTCGCACTCTATTCGTAAATTACACGCAACATTTCACCTCCTCGATTCGATAATAAATATAGCAATTCGGAGAGACGACACCCGTCTTCACCGAAAGAGCCGCGGTAGGCGAGCTTCAGTGTTTCCTGAACCCGAGGGGCCCTAAGGGGGATGGACACTGTCGCAGCCGCTCTTTTCGGATGGGTGAAGTTTGGATGATGCGCTGGTGGAAGG
>JBEBSM010000015.1:0-21733 GCA_040394315.1 Lujinxingia vulgaris | reverse complement strand
AAACCGGACACACCAATCGCGTTTTGTCCCCAAAACCACTTTTCTCGAGGTTTGTGTGAAGCGTTACACCCTGAAATCCACCCGTGAAACAGACACCCCAGGCCTCGACTTCGAAGGCGTCCTCAACGAACAGCAACTCGCTGTCGTAAAAGCCGGCGCGGGCCCACTACTCGTCATCGCAGGCGCCGGTTCCGGAAAAACGCACACGCTCACCTACCGCATGGCCTACCTCGTCGAGCGCGGCGTCTCGCCCGAGCGCATCATGCTGCTCACGTTCACGAATCGCGCCGCCCGCGCCATGACCACGCGCGCCGCCGCCCTGCTCGGCGTCGACATCGATCGCCTCTGGGGCGGCACGTTCCACAGCATCGCAAACCGCATCCTACGCCGCGAAGCCCCACGCCTCGGCTACCCGCGCGACTTCACAATCATCGACTTCGAAGACAGCACCACCCTCATGAAAGCCTGCCTCGGCGAAGCCAACATCCGCTCCGCCGACCGCAATTTCCCAAGCCCAAAAGTCCTCCTGCGCATCCTCAGCTACTGCATCAACACGCAACAAAAAGTCGAGCGCGTCATCCACGACCAGTACCCCTACTTTGCACACGCTGCCGCCAACATCCGCCAGATTTTCGTCCTCTACCAGACCCGAAAACTCGAAATGGGCCTCATGGATTTCGACGATCTCTTATTAAACTGGCTCAAACTCATGCGCGATCACGAAGACCTGCGCACGCATTACGCCTCCCAATTCGAGCACGTTTTAGTCGACGAATACCAGGACACCAACCATATCCAGGGCCGAATCGTCGACTACATGGCCTCCGTCCACGGCAACCTGATGGTCGTCGGCGACGACAGCCAGTCCATCTATGCTTTCCGCGGCGCCGATTACCGCAACATCCTCGAATTCCCCTCACGACACGCCGATTGCAAGCAATTCAAGCTCGAAATCAACTACCGCTCCACTCCCGAAGTACTCGAACTCGCCAACCGCTCCATCGCCCACAACGGCCGCCAGTTCCAAAAAAACCTCCAGGCCGTCAAAGCTCCCGGCCCGCTCCCGGCCCACGTCCGCCTTCGCGATGCCAACCAGCAAGCCCAGTTCGTCGCCCAGCGCATCGAAGACCTCATGGACGAAGGCGTACCCCTTTCCGAAATCGCCGTCCTCTACCGCGCCCACCACCACTCGCTAGAACTCCAGGTCGAACTCACCCGCAGCAAAATCCCCTTCATCGTCCGCTCCGGCCTCCGGTTTTTCGAGCAAGCCCACATCAAAGACGTCCTCGCGTACCTGCGATTCGCCTTCAACCCAAAAGACGAACTCGCGTTCATGCGCCTGGCCCGCCAATGGCCCGGAATCGGCGCAAAACGCGCCGAAAACATCTGGCTTTTCATCAGCAGCCAGGAAGATCCCCTCCAGGCCACCGCCGACCCACGCCTGCTCGCCACCTTCAAAGGCGCCGCCCAGGCCTCCTGGAAAACCGCCGCAGCGCTGCTTCTTCACCTTCACAACGCACGCAAAAGCGCTGATTCCGGCCAGGAAGACCCAGAATCCAGCGTTGGCAGCATGATTTCCACCGTTTTAGAAAGCGAATACCACAACTATTTGCTCAAAACTTACGAAAACGCCGCCATCCGCTTAGCCGATCTCGACCAACTCGCCACCTACGCCGACCAATTCGCTTCACTCGACGAATTTTTAGGCGAAGTCAGCCTACTCGCCACCGTCGCCGGTCAAGAAGTCGGCGTCGGCGGCGACGGCGACAGCAGCCCCGAAGACTTCGTCGTGCTATCTTCCATCCACCAATCCAAAGGCCTGGAATGGGAAGCCTGCTTCATCCTCTGGCTTTCCGACGGCGAATTTCCACACTCAAACGCCGCGACAGATCCGGAGCAGATGGAGGAAGAGCGACGACTTTTCTACGTCGCCACAACCCGCGCAAAATCCCAGCTCTACATGTGCCACCCAACCGTACGCACAGGCCGCGACCGCTTCACCGTCGTTTTGCGCGAATCCAGATTCGTCGAAGAACTTCTACGCGAAGGCCAGGACAAACTCTGGGAAGAATGGATTATCGATGCCTGAAAACCCAACCCTTCTAAAAAAACACAAGGCCCCACCGTGCTCGCCACGGTGGTGAATCAGTCTGGGTAGCTAAACAAAACATCGCTCATCGAATACCAACCCGGCTCCTTGCCCAACATCCAACCGGCCGCCCTCAGCGCGCCGCGCGCAAAAATCCCACGATCCGTCGCCCGATGCGTCAACTCCAGCCGCTCCCCATCGCCACACAAAAACACCGTGTGCTCGCCCACAATATCCCCGCCGCGCACGACACTGAATCCGATTTCCGAATCCGTCCGTGCACCCGTGTGCCCCGACCGCTCAAACCGCGCCACATCCGCAAGCGCAACCTCACGCCCCCGCGCCGCTGCACGACCCAACGCCAGCGCCGTTCCACTCGGCGCGTCGACCTTGCGACGATGATGCGCCTCAAAAACCTCCAGATCAAAATCCCCGCCGGCCGCCCGACTCGCAAGCTCCACCAGCCGCTCCAAAATCGTCACGCCCACCGAAAAATTCGCCGCCAGCAATACTGACGTTTGCTCACTCAACGCGCGTAATCTAGCCAACTGCTCGTCGTTCAAACCCGTCGTCCCGCTCACAAACGGAATCCCCTGCGCCGCCGCGATTTCCGCCGCCTCCAGACAACTAGCCGGACTCGAAAAATCGATCACCAGATCGCAGTCAGCCAGTGCCAACGCCAGATTCGAAGTCCCAACGACCGCCCCTGCCACGTCACCAAAACATACGCCAACATCCGCACTTTCCGCCGCCACCGCCGCGCCCCCCAGCGCCAGATGCTCAAATCCTGCCAGATTATCCAGAATCGACCGCCCCATCCGACCACCCGCACCAACCAACGCAACGCGGCCGCGCAAATTACTCGTCATCATTGAACCTGAAAGAAATACTTGAAAGAGAAACCTGCAAGAAAGACATTAAAGAAGTCCGTACGCCCGCAACGTTTCCGCCAACGCATTACGACTGGCAAGATCCGGCGCATACAACGGACCGCGCATATCCGGACCACACCAGCCAAGCAAATTGGCCGCGGCCTTGACCGGAATCGGATTCGCATCCGAAAACAACGCGCGCGCAAGCGGCTGAATCTTCATATGCAACGCCCGCGCACTGATCCAATCACCGTCACTCGCCAATTTACACATCTTGCTCAGGCTGCCCGGATCGATATTCGAAACCACCGAAATACATCCCTGACCACCCAGCGCCAGAAACGGAAACGTCGTAAAATCGTCGCCCGAAAGCATCGAAATCGAATCGCCAACCGCCTCAAAAATCTGCGTTCCCAGCACCATATCGCCCGACGCTTCCTTCACCGCGACGATATTTTCATGCTCCGCCAGCCGCGCAATCGTTTTCGCCGTCAACGAGATATTCGTGCGCCCCGGCACATTATAAATCACCACAGGCAGGCCGCCTTCATCCGCAATCGTCGCAAAATGACGATACAAACCTTCCTGATTCGGCTTGTTATAATACGGCGTCACCACCAACGCCGCGTCCACCCCGCCCATTGCAGCAACACGTTTCGTAAACGCAAGACTCGCTGCGGTGTCGTTCGTCCCCGTCCCCGCCACAATTGGCACGCGACCACCAGCCTGCGTCACCACCGTTTCGATCACCGCCACACGCTCGTCGTCCGACATCGTCACCGATTCGCCCGTCGTTCCGCACGGCACCAACCCGTCAATCCCGCCCTCAATCTGCCGCAACACCAACGCGCGAAGGCTCTCATGATCCACCTCACCATGCGAAAACGGTGTGATGATCGCGGTATAAGCCCCCGTCAATCGTAACGATTTGTTCGTCATTTTTTTCCTCTAAACTCAAGATCAATAAAACGCACGCTTCTTTTCCGCCACGACAATACGACGCACACTCAAAAGGGCAAATGATAATTACGTTTTCTCAGCCGGCTCCAAAATTCAGTCACAAATCTAGCCCACCATTACAATTCTAAAAACACTTCCCAAAAAACTGAAATCCCGCACCAACACACGCCCGCTCCCTTCTCTGAGACGGGTACATCTCCTTCGTTTAGCCCCCAAAACCGCGAAAACACCTCCCGACCTGTCGCCGGAATCAAAAAGCACGAAAAATCGGCCCGGCGCCCTGTTCTCATTTCGCAAGAGCTTAAAAACCCGATCGGCACCTTCCTCGCGTTTCGCAGCCACGCTCCAAACCGAGCGGCACCACGTTCTGATTTCGCAGGAGCGGTGCAAGCCGAGAGGCACCACGTTCTGATTTCGCAGGAGCCAAAAAAGGCGAGAGGAGCGCTATTTTGATTTCGCAAAGTCCGTCCCCTCCCGTGTTTATGCGCATGTGCGAGGGGTCCTGTAGTTTGGCGCCCCCGGCCTATGGGTCAACGGTTGCGGCGAGGATTGAACGGAGCACGATTTCAGACTACAAGGGAGCCGGATTCGTCCTGAATTTTCCCAACCGCGCTTTCGGAGTACACATAAATGTCAGAAACAACCCCTGCAGAATCGATCTGGTACCGCCTCGAACTTCTCGTCAACGACGCCGAACCCGCCACCACCATGCTCTGGGATTGCGGCGCACTTGGCGTCGAAGTCCAGGACACCGAAACCTTCATGGAAGGCGATCCGATGGCCCCGCTTCCGGACGGAAAAACCCGCCTGATCGCGTTTTTCGAGCACCCCGCAGACGCCACCGAGTTTGAAGACGATAAGCGCGCAATCCAAGCGTTGACTTCCTCCAAATCAGAACCCGAAATCGTTTCCTACGCCCTTTACACCGACAAAAGCTGGGAAACCGCGTGGATGGACTTTTTCAAACCACTCGCCCTCTCCAAACGCGTCATGGTCGGGCCGCCCTGGGAAACCTTCGAAGCACCCGCCGGCGGCACACGTCTTGTGATCGAACCCGGCATGGCTTTCGGAACCGGCACGCACGAAACCACCCAGCTCTGCGCCCAGATCCTGGACGACCTGCTCGCTGCGCGCCCGGCCGATGCGCCGCCCGCAAGCCTGTTCGATGTCGGTTGCGGCTCCGGAATTTTGGCGATGGCCGCCCGACGCCTCGGCGCCTACCCGGTTCTCGGAATCGACAACGACGCCGTCGCGGTGGGCGTAGCCAACGACAACCTCGTCGTCAACGCACTCCAAGACGACATGGCCCTGACCACAACACCGCTTGAAGACGTCACAGATCTTTATGATATCGTCGTCGCCAACATCCTCCCCCACGTTTTGCTTGAACTTCGCGACGATCTGCTCGCCCGCGTCGTGCCTGCAACCGGTCAACTTATTTTGAGTGGAATCACCGAAGACAAAGCCGCCGAAGTAATCAAAGGCTTTTCCCAACCCGGCTGGCAATTCGTCGAGCAACGCCAGGCCGCCGAGTGGGTTGCACTGTTATTCGAACAAACTTCTGCACAGGCCAAAAACTAATGCGTCGCGTCCCCATCGTTCCCCAGGACCTGGCAGCGGCCGGCTCCCTGCCAGAACATTTTGCGCTGCCCGAAGCTGCCGCCCACTACCTGCGCACGGTTTTACGCCTGCCCGCCGGCACCCGCGTCGAGCTTTTCGACGGCGCCGGCCGCAGCGTTCTTGTCGATCTTTTCTCGATTTCACCTGATGAAGTAATCGTCAAAACCATCGAAGATCGCATCAGCGAATGTGGTGAAAGCCCGCTCGAAATTACCCTGCTCCAGGCAATCCCCAAAGGCGATCGCTGGGACTGGCTACTCGAAAAAGCCACCGAGCTGGGCGTGCACACAATCGTACCGCTGCAAACTTCGCGCACCGTGGTTACCGTGCCGCCCGCCAAACTCAACGCACGCCTTGACCGATGGCAAAAAATCGCCGCCGGCGCCGCTCGCCAGTGCAAACGCGCGCGCGTTCCCCACATTGACGCGCCTCAAACCATCGCCCAGGCACTGAAGAACCGCTCCGAAACCATCGGCCTGGTCGCGCATACTTCGCAGGCCATCGGTAAATTGTCGCCCTCACAAATCATCACGCAGACGCATCCAAACCATCCCGGATCGATCGCATTTTGGATCGGCCCGGAAGGCGGATTTGATGATCACGAAATTGCCCAACTCCTTGAGCAAAACGTTCACGCCTGCAGCCTGGGATCGCGAATTTTGCGCAGCGAAACGGCTGGAATCGCAGCCCTTACGATTTTGCAATCCGCTTTTGGCGACATGTAAAAGCCCGCGACAAAAAAACTTTTAAAAATTTCTAAAAATTAAAAAACACCGAAAACAAAGGCCCGGCTCCCGTCTCTGAGACGGGGGCCGGGCCTTTGTTTTCACCGATTTATCTATTTTACCGCGATTATTTCATCGATCGTCAGCCCGGTGCTCGTTCACTGTGCTCCGCCAACATTTCAACGACGCCCGCCCACAAACCTTCTGTGATTTCGATCGCATTCGACGCATGCAAAATCGTATCGCACGTCACGATCCGTTGTGCACCGCTTCGCAACAATTCCTCGTACGCACCGTCGACAAAAACGCCGTGAACCCCAATACAAAACGGCGCCACCATCGCCGCCTCTCGCAGGGTATCCATGGTTTCGATCATCGTGCGCCCGGTCGAAATAATATCGTCCAAGATCACCGGCGTATGAGCGTGCCATTCGGCTGAAATCCCGCCCGAAACCGCCACATCCCGATCACCGCTGCGAACCTTTTCCAAAATCACAAACGGCAAACTCGCTTCGCGTGCAACCGCGCGCACCCACTGCTCGCTCTCTTCATCGGGTCCGATCAGCACAGGATTCTCAACGTTTTCATGCACCCACTTTGCAATCCACGGCGCCGCCTGAATTACGCGTGTCGGAATCGAATACAGCTCACTGAGCGACCGATAACGATGCAAATGCGGATCGATCGTCACAAGCCAATCAAATGTGCGCGACAGCAGCCCCGCAAAATGCCGCGAGGTTACAACTTCGCCCGGATAAAACCGCGCATCCTGGCGCATATACGACAGATAAGGCGCAATCAATGCAACCGATGCCGCTCCCAATTCACGCGCAGCTTCTGCCGCAAACATCAGTCGCATCGCAAGCGCGTCCGGCTGATTCAACGTGCAGACCAGCAACACATCACGGCCCGACAAATCGGTATCGTAGCGCAAATACGACTCACCATCCGGGAACTGACGAATAAGCGCACTGGCAATATCGGTCTGAAGTCTTTCCGCAAGCGCTGTAGCCAACTCCAGATTGCCTGGAAGCGCGACTAAAAGTGGTTTCATACGTACGGCTCCAAAAAAGCAACTCTTCCAAACACAGATTCTTGAGAACTACACCATGACCTACCTCAGGCCAACCACAACGAACAACCGCTACCTAATTTTTCATCTTCAAGCACTGTAAACTTGCTATTTGAATGCGCCCTCCCATGTTTAGAACCAACAATATTTCAATCCGGTTCAGGGTGCACTCTTGTCCTCTGATGGCAGTTTCTTGATGCTATGGTGGAGCTACGCATGGTCTCAATCCAGACCAAACGCCTGACTTTTCTCGTCGCTATTTTTGTCTTTGCCGCACTCTCAACCGACGTTCAGGCGCAGATATTTGTCTATCCGCAGCGCCCCAACCAGACCAATGTTCGCTATTTTGATTTCGAATGGCACCATATCGACATCATGGTTGGTCCAAACGCCGATACCAGCGATGCAGACTCGCTCAAACAGGGTAAACCCTTAAAAAGCCTGCGTTTTGATACACCAGGCCGCATGACCGATTCGCCCTCGACGACCATGCCGTCGTACCTGAACTTCAACGCCAGCACCCTTGGAATTGCGCCAATATCCCATGCGCCAACTTTTGCGCAGGACGTCCCGACCAGCCCGGCCGGAACGCCACCCGACGACGAAAACCAGCCCCCGGCGCCGCTACTTCCAGCGCCCGGCACACACAAACCGCCATCAAAAACCTCCGGCGGCGTTCGCATGTTTTTCTATGAACGCGAACGACACATCGCCGAGCGCGCCGCGGCCTTCATCGAAAACTCCTATGACTATCTCGTCAAAGAATTTAACCATGTTCCGACCAAAACGCTCCCCTACGTGCTCTACAACAGTTATCAGGAGTTTTTGCAGACCAATCTTTTTCCAATCCAAGAAGGCGTGCTCGGCGTAACCAGCCGCAAAGATCTCCAGCTCGTCTTGCCCTACTTTGGAGATCACCGCCTGTTTCAACACGTTTCCACGCACGAAATGGTCCACCAGTTCACGATCCAAAAAGTGCGCGACATCACCGACGACGAAAAACTCGGCGGTGATCCGCTCGACTATTTCCCGCTCTGGTTCATCGAAGGAATCGCCGAATACTATTCACACCGCGGACTCGACCCCGAAACCGAAATGATGGCGCGCGATCTTTTGCTCAATCCAGACCCGATGCGCGGCTACGTCATGCTCGATTTCTTTGAGGACCGCCCCTACAGCGGCCTGTGGACCTACAAAATTGGCCAGGTTCGCACTGCTTTTCTCGAAGAAACCTACGGCGTCGGCACGCTCCAAAAAGTTCTCGAACAATCCCCCAAATTGCTCGACAACTCCGACAAGAACTATGCAGCAATCGACTTCAAGACGCTTCTCTCTCAAATAACCAAAGACAACCCGCGCATCCTGTCCGCAAAATTTGAAGCCTGGTTAAAACACCGTTCCTACTCAACATTTCTGGTCTCCGAACAGGATTCCCCGGACGTAATTTTCCTCAACGAACTCAAAGGTGTCGTCCAGACGATGGCCACATCGCCCGACGGCTATTTGATGTTATACCGATCCATTCGCCCGGAAACCGGCGAGGTAAGTCTTTCTGTCGTTGATATCCGCGATGTGGAGACGGTGGAACAGATCACCACCGACGGTCGCCCGGGTTTTGAATCCCTTCACCCGGTCAGCGGCCGAACCTTTGATATTTCCGCAAACAACGTAGTGTTTTTCGCCAGCAGCGAAGGACGCGACGTACTTTATCTGCAACCAATTTTACACAGCGCCACATCGGCAACGACCAACGAGGCCGGCAAAACCACGCCGGCAAAGATCAGCCTGGAAACCGGCAAAATCGTCGGTTATGAACTCAAAGACCACAAGCTACTTGCCGCCGAAAACCCATCTTTCTCACCTGATGGCCAACAAATCGCGTTCATTGGGCTCAACGAAGATGGCCAAAAAGATCTGTATATTTTCCGAGCGCTTGAAGACGGAAAATTCCTGCTCACACGCGTCACTGACGACGAATACGCGGAGCGCGGCGTTTCCTGGGGCGACAACGGAATCGTCTACTCCTCCGACGCCACAGGCCACGGCTTCTACAATCTTTTTGTCTACGATCTCGACAACCCCAACGATTCAAAACGCCTGACCTTTGAAGCACGCGATCACTTCGACGCACGCGTTTTACCCGACGGACGGATCTACTTTTCATCCTTCGACAGCGGCCGCGCCAACCTCTACGAAATCGTAGACGGCGGACTTGTGCGCCGAACCGACATCGTCACCGGACTATTCGACATCAGCCCAGGCCCCAACGGCAGCCTCTGGGCTCTGTTTCATCACCGCGGCCGACGTCAGGCCGTTCGCATCCCTGAAAGCAACCTGCTGGCCGTACACACGCTCGACAAACCCACTACCCAGGCAGCACCGCTCCCGCTACCACGCCGCTCGCTCGATGGCTCGGAAGCCTACAACGCGCTCGCGTTCCGAAACTGGGAACTCAGCAATATTTTCGGCGTAATGGGCGCCAGCGGATCCGGGCTTTTCGGGCAGGTCACGCTGTTATCCAACGACCGGCTTAGAAACCACGCGATCTACCTGGACGCAATGGCCTACGGATCGATGGAAAACACGGTCGCCAACCTGCTCTACATAAACCAGGAAAGCCGTCTGATCTGGGGCGCCGGACTTTTTCAAGACGTGCTCTACCGCGTCGAACAGCCCTTCGATAATGTCGCTAATTTCCTAAGCGGCGAACGTTTTTACGGTGCGCGTGGAACACTACGCTACCCGCTCAACCGTTTTCTCTATCTGCAGGGAGATCTCGCCCTGGGTGCCGCAACCGAGTTCTTACCTGGCGGAACAAAAGACTATTTAAAGCATCAACGTAAGCGAAACCTCGAAGATCCATTGCTACCCGACCAGGACTACATCGGTCTGTGGAATGATGACTCGCGCGGAACGCACTTTCAAACCAGTCCCTCGGTCAGCCTGGGATACAATACCATTCAGTATCATCCGGGAACCGGCCCGATCGCCGGAAACTCTGTGTTGGTCGAGCACACGCTAAACCTGCAGCCGTTTAACTCCGTCACGCACGGACATGTCCGACTCGACGCTGAACAGTATTTTCCGATCTACGATCGCATCAATTTCTCACTTCGCGGCGCGCTTGGAACAACCTACGGCGGCGAACTCTCCCGACAATTCTATTTATCCAGCTTTGATACCCTGCGCGGCGTACAATTTGGCGACACCGACTTTTTGCTCGGACATCGCTTCTTTTTTACCAAGGCAGAAGTCAGATTTCCGCTGAATTTTCTGATCCGCATTCCAATTGTCGATCTCGAAGGCATCGCCGGCGCAGATTTCGGCGCTGTTGGCGATGACATGCAACGCCTCTGGAATCGGCGCGCATTCAGCCTGGTTACAGGATTCAACTTCGGCCTTGGCCCCATTGTTTTTCGCCTGCATTTCGCAAAACCACTGGATATTGGTGCCATAAAACTGCCCGCCAACGGCAATTGGATCACCAACTTTTCGCTCGGATGGCGTTACTGGTAATTTCCACTCACTTCAACATCAGTGATGAGTGCCTTGACGCAACAATTGCGCAAGATATATGAAGGAGCCGCGGCTATTCATTTTGATGCCATGGAGTGTATCAATGGATATTCTCCTTTTACATTCGCCGCATGCCCATACCAGCTCGGAGGTTGTTTCGTGTCCGATCCATTTGAACTTCTGGAGCGGCGGCTCAAAAGTACGGTCGAACAGCAAGAGGAACCTCGCGGCCTCCACTTTTTTTGTCAGATCGGCGGCAGCTATGACGCTCTGGGAATCGTTACTCTTCAAGTATCCGGCAACGGACGCACGCTATTAAGCTGGCGTAAAGACGAAGAGGATGACGAAGATAATCAACTCTGGAGTGTACAATTGTCCGCTTCAGACCAGATTAAATTCTATAAGCTGTTAATCGCCCATCCTTTCTGGCGAGAAAACCTTGCGCGCCGTGCGCGTCGTGCAAATGAAATTAATATTCATTTGAGGTTTTCCGATCAGACCGCTGGCAACCAAAATGCGATCCAGGTCTGGAGCAACGATCTGGCAAGCAATCCCGTACTCTCGCAACTCATGGCTCGCATCAGTCGAATCATGCGCGCGGTGAGTGATGATGTTTTGTCATTCGAAGAACTTGAGAAGCTCCACGTATGAAAAACTCGCTGCGCAAGTCCCCGGTTTTTCTGATTTTCATGCTATCGATTTCATTGATCGCTGGCGGCTGTTCACGTCGTGCAAACGATGCGCCGGACCCAGAAAAATCCGCGGAAGAGCTACAAGAAAAGGCCGACAACGTCGCCAATCGCTCGCGCCAGGCCGTTGATGAAGCCGAGGCTGCTCTCAAACAGTCCGCCAAGAAAATCGACGAATCCCTTGAGGAAGCTGGCGCAACCGAATAATTCTCGGTCGCGCCTGCCTTGCTCACTTCCCGCTAGTTTCGCGTCAACACGGCCAGTGTTTCGATGTGAACGGTGCGCGGAAACATATCAAAAAACTCGAGTTCTTTGAGTTCCCAGCCGCCTTCACTCAAGATTTTCAGGTCGCGCCCCAGACAGGCCGGATCGCAAGAAACATACACGATCTGACCTTTCCAATCCCGCTCGACCAGTTCTCTACAGATTTCCGGCGCTCCCTCGCGCGGCGGATCAAGGACGAGCACATTAAACTCATCGAGCCCGCGCTCCAGATACTGCCCAAACCCCTCGCTTAGATCGCCTGAAACAAACGAGAAATGCGATAACCCTGCGCCATTCGCGATTTCCGTCGCCGCGCGTGTTGTGTATGAATCGCCTTCAATTCCCACCAGCGACTCCACAATATCGCTCAGAGCGAAGGCGATATTTCCGGTTCCGCTGAACAATTCCAATACATGCGGTTGCTCGACCTCGGCCACAACCGCACGCACACGCTCGACCAACAACTGGTTGACCGCGTCATTGACCTGACGAAAGTGCCCCGGTCGCAACGACGGCGCGTTTGCAGGAGCCCTGGCCAGCACGCGCTGCGCATCGATTTGAACGTCACCTGTCGACCAGCGTGATTTCTCTTCGACAAGCTGAATTCCTGCAATGACCGGACTATTTTGAACCAGTAGCGTAAGGGCTGCGCGCGCTTTTTGAACCTCTTTAATAGGCTCAAGCGATCGGATGATCACGACCGCCGAATCGGTATTTGAGGTCTCAACGACGATTTCGGCGTCATCGATCCATGCTAACGCCGAAAACAATTGATTGCGAACTTCGTTAATTACTGGTGATGCGATCAAACAATGCTCAACGTCGACCACATCATGGCTGCCTTCCACAAAAAAACCGAGCTTCGCTGCGCCGCGCGCTCTGGCATTTTCATTGCGCTCCACGCGTGTTCGAAGATGAAACGTGACTCGATTTCTATACCCACGCGACTGCGGCGCAGGAGTAATAACTGGCGTCGGCAACGCCAGTCCGGAGATCTTTACAATCGCTTCGCTCGCGGCTGTCGACTTAAGCGACACTTCATTCTCATACGTGGTGTGCCAGAACTGACAACCGCCGCAACCTCTTCTAAAATAAGAGCATTCCGCCTCAACACGATCTTTGGATGGCTCAAGAATTCGTGCAATTTGCCCGCGCGCGAAGGATTTCTTCTGTTGAATCAATCGAATTTCGACTTCATCCCCGGGCAGAGATCTCGGCACAAATACGATGCGACCGTCCTCGAGATTCGAGATCCCGTCGCCACCCTGTGCTACGCGGTCGATGCGAACAGTCTCACGCGTTTGCGCCTGCTTACTATTTCTATTTGAACTACGCTTTTGCATTCTACCTACCTTATTAGTATGCTTGAAGCTCGCCAGAATCGGCTGTATCGTACCATGAAGTTATTTTTGTGATTTAGCCAATCAACGTGATCGCTTTGATAAATCACAAATTCCATATCACACCAGCATACAGAGCTTATGTCTTTCTCTCTTATTACACATTTTCTTCAGCGACGTTCTCTAACCGGACTCGTCGCCCTCGTTGTCCTCTTAGCAGCATTTGCGATTGGGTGTAGTAAACAAGAAGCGTCCCAGCCAGTAGAAGAACCATCAACAGCACCCGAGCCGGTGGCTGAGGAAATTCCTGAGCCCGAAGATCCGCTCAAACAAGCACGAGCTGACGCGGAGAGCAAGGCACATGACCTGATCATGCCGATCACCGAACACGCCCAACTTGTGACGGCGGAAATGGAAGTTATGGCAATGAATGCCAATCAGGCACCTGCAACCCGGCGACCTGCAAAAATCCAGGATGCCCCCACCGGTCATTTTGCAGACGAGAAAAAGGTCAAGCACGTCCTGGCCCAAAATCACGGCGCAATGAAAAACTGCTACGAGCGCGCGCTTCGTCGCGATCCAAGTTTGCGCGGCCGCGTAATGTTGAAACTCGTCATCGGCACCAACGGAAAAGTAAGCAAAGCCAAGGTGCAAAACGAGAGTTTAGACGACCGGGCGATGAACGATTGTATGGAAATTCACGCTCGCACGATGGTTTTCCCAGAACCCGTCGGTGGTGCAGTCCACACGAATGTTCCGTATTCTTTCAGTCCCCAGTTTTAATAGCTTTGCCTGAACCGTCCTAAAACGTCGTTTCTAAAGCTTCTTTGAGCGTACGCCTTTTGTTTTTCATCGAAGGCTTTACGCTCTTTTTTTCGCCCGCTTCAGACGACTCATCGGATGAATCCCCATGCTCTGCTATCGGCTCATCAACAATCAGCAAATACCGCTCGTCGGACACAACAAAGTTGCCGTCAGTACGCTGTGACTGAATCCCACGAACAACGTCTTTTGAGCCCGTAATCACTAAAACAGCAGTCTTTTTGCCGAAATTAACCGCCGCCTCAAGATTCACCGCATGCTCTGCCGATAAAGCTTCGATAGCTCCTGGTTGATTGTTCGCCATTTCGTCCGCAGACGATTGCACTCCAGTCGAAACAATTGACCATGCAAACAAAATGATCGCGACGCCAACCAGACTTCCAATGCCTATCCACAACGGCAACAATCCGCGTGGCCGAGACAGCTCATCATCGTCATCGTCTTTGTCGGATTCCGACAGAAACAAGTTTGTCGCACTGTCTTCCGTCATTTCAGCGCGCGCAACATTTTCTTCTCGCGTGCCGTCGCTTCTGACGTCATCGCTTTTGTAATCAGCCGGCAACGGAAACGCACTCAGCGTAGGAACCATCGCCTGCGTACGCACGAACGACTGAAAATCTGCGTCCGGACGAGAAAACTCCTGCGAGTTTTCATCACTATGCAGCCAGCTTTTCAATCCAACTGCGTCAACCTCAATGGCCGGCGTTTGTGCGAGCAAAGCATCGTCAAAAAGCCTGTCGCGAATGGAAAGTAAGGTTGTCGCAACCTCCTCCATGTCTTCCGGACGCTGGCGAGGATCTTTTGCCAGCAATCTCAGCACGAAGTCATCAAGCTCGACGGGCACGCTCGTCAAACCCGGAATCGTCCGCATGGAGCGCGGTAATTCGTTGATATGCTTGACCGCAAAACCCATCTGCGTGCTGGCGTGAAATGGCAAATTCCCACTGATCAGCTCGTACAACATGACGCCGATGCCATAAATATCTGCTCGCGGTCCAATCACATCACCACGCGCTTGCTCCGGACTCATATACGCCGGCGTGCCCCACAATGTTCCCGATTGCGTCATCGTGGCCATGCCATGATGCTTCGCAATTCCAAAATCTAAAAGTTTTGGAAAATCCTGATTCTCGGTAACCTGCTGCAAAAAGATATTTTCTGGCTTCAAATCACGATGAATTACTTCGCGAATGTGCGCTTCGCCAAGCACGCCGCAGATCGGCGGAATGATTTCAAAAACTTCTCGATACGTGACAAATCGATACGCCAGACGCTCCGCAAGGCTTTCGCCCCGCAACAGCTCCATTACCATATAAAACTGGCCATCGGAGGTCTGCCCAAAATCAAAAAGCCGCACAGAATGCGGATGCTGGAGATTAGAAATGGTTCTGGCTTCGTACAAAAATCGCTTACGAATACCTTCGTCGCGCGCAAAGCCATCCTTCAGGAGTTTGAGCGCAACTTCGCTGTCAAAATCCAATCGGCGCGCGCTGTAGACCGTGCCCATTCCGCCTTCACCGAGCTTGTGAAAAATACGAAACCGGCCGTCAAAAAGCGTGCCAATCAGCGGATCTTTGCGATCTTCACTCGTCAGCTCAAGCAAACGCGAGCCATCATCGGGACAAACTTCGATGGCCGTATGAAAACTCTTTCCACACTTCCAACAAATTTTTTCCGGTCCCTCCATCTTGCCATCCGTGGGCGGAGAAAAGCTCACATCAGTCTCAAAAGATTGTGCACATTAACGCCTGGGCATCCAAACCTGAATTAGAAAACCGGATCTCCGGCTGCTTACTATAAATCAAGCGTTTCCGGGTAGCAATCACGCCCTGACTTCAACTGCCCGGCTATTCGACCGTTTGATGCTAAAAGTACAGATAACCACTTAGATATTTAGCTCAAACTACAGTATCGTGCCAGCGCTGTGCTTTGCGTAAAGCAGCATTTTGCAACCCGATGAGCCAACTGTATTTTGAGAACTGCTATTCATGACGATCTGTATTTCTATGCGCAAACCGAACACTACAAAGTCATTCGTACATACACTTACGATTATTATCTATGCGCTATGTACGATATTGACCAGCTCTGCCGCTTCCGCCCAGCAACCGAACAATAAATCGCCGAGCTCATCCAAAGCCGCAAACGCCAGCAAAGCCGAACACGCTTGTCCATCAACCATACCCTCAGGCCGCAAAAATGACGCTGCTTACCTGGCCATTCAGGGCGTGAAATGCTTCGATGCCGGCGACTACTCGCGCGCCTACGCACTCTACAACCGAGCCCAAGGGCTTGAGCCCAACCCAACGCTCTACGGCGCAATCGGACGCGTGTTACACGAACTGGGTATCTACGAACTCGCTGCGATTCATTACCATGAATATCTTCAACTGAATCAGTCCTCCGACGATAACGGAACCCAGATGATCCGCCATCGTCTCGCGCAACTCGATGAGCTGCTCGAAAAACAGGCAGGCACCATCGAGGTATCTTCTGCGCCTTCTCAAGCGACGGTCTTTATGGTCTTACCCAACAAAGATTGGCTTGAGCTTGGACAAACGCCCTTAAAACTCGACGCACAGACCGGAAAATATCAGCTTATTGTTGTGCATGACGGATTTTATCGACAAAAACACGATATAAACCTGAGTCGCAACGGTAAAACCGTCAGCGTTCATGCAGATCTGGTCACCGAAGATTCAACGTTTAATGTGAACGATCGTCAATGGAGACGCGCAGGCGCGTGGACAATGATCGCAGGCGCGCCGGTTTTTATCACTGGCGTCACATTGCTATTGATCGGAAATAACGACCGATCTACGGCCGACAGCTATTCGCCAGACTCCACCGGATACACACCGGCCGAGCGGCGGGCACTGCGAGATCGCGGCAACGACAGACGCACTGCCGGTATTGTCGTCACCAGCCTGGGGGCCACAGCAGTGCTTACGGGCGCGATCCTGTACGCAACCGGCAGCAATGCTTCGGGCGCACCATCCCACACGCCCGCTGATGCCTCAAAAAAGAAATCGCCGGTATCATGGAATCCCGTCAGTGGGTTTGATCAGGTTGGTGTCCAATTGAATTGGTAGCGAATCGAGGCGAGAAAAGTCGGTGAAAGCCCGACATTCTCTCGCCTGAATACGTGTTTTCGGCGCGCGTTACGGAAATACACCACGCTCGACATAAGCCGTATTAATACGCTGAAGCGCGACACCAAGCGCTGCTGTGCGATTATCCACTTCGTGCTCGCGCGCGAAGGCACGCATCTCGTGATACGCACTTTTCATCATCATGTGCAGTCGGTCGTCGATCTTTTGGAGCGGCCAGGATTCCGAGCGTTTATTCTGAATCCACTCGAAATACGATACAACCACGCCACCGGCGTTGGCCATAATATCGGGCAAAACCTCGATTCCACGCTCGCTCAGTACGTTTTCTGCTTCCAGCGTGGTTGGACCGTTGGCTGCTTCGACCACCAGTGAACACTTGAGTTTACGCGCTACTTCTTCGGTAATCTGCAATTCCAACGCCGCCGGAATGCAAATATCGCATTCCGTTGTCCAGAAATCCTCGTCCGACATCGCCTCGGCACCAGAATATCCAGCAACACCACCGGTTTGCGTGACGTGATCATTCAATTTACGGGTATAAATTCCTTCCGGATTGTACAAAGCCCCGCTGTGATCTTGGACCGCGATAAGCGTCGCACCAAGCCGCGACAATATCTGCGCGGTATGACTGCCGACGTTACCGTAGCCTTGAAGAATAAATTTGCATCCATCAAGTCTGAAACCGCTCTCGTCGGCCCATTCCTGAATACAATACACAACGCCCTGGCCGGTCGCCTTATCACGACCGCGACTACCACCCGACGTCAGGCTTTTGCCCGTCACGATGTGTCTCTGTGCGTTTTTATCGCTCAAATTATGCATGGTCATATAGGTATCCATCATCCAGACCATGATCTGGCTGTTGGTACCTATATCAGGCGCTGGAACGTCATATTCTGGGCCAATATTGCTGCCCAGATCATGCGTGAACCGCCTGGTTATACGCTCAAGCTCACCCTGAGAGCGTTCGGAGGGACGCAGACGAATTCCACCTTTTGCACCGCCGAAAGGAACGCCCAAAAGCGCGCACTTATACGTCATCAACGACGCCAGCGTTTTGATCTCATCAAGCGTAACATCGTGATGATAACGCATTCCGCCCTTAAAAGGCCCCATAATGTCGTTATGCTGAATTCGGTAACCCGTGAAAAGCCGATACGTGCCGTCGTCCATCTTGACCGGAAAATTCACGATCAACTCGTTTTTTGGCTCGCCTAATATCAGCTCAACATGTTCGGCCAAGTTTGCGACTTTTAGCGCACGCGATAGCTGAACGCGGTGTGTTTCAAAAAAGTTCTTATCCGGAACATTGCTCTCATGGTCGTGCAACTGCACATCAACTTCCTGATGTTGAAGCGTAGGCTCAATACCCTTCCCACCCTTCGCTTGCGTATCCATAGGCATTCCTGAATTTCCGTGGCGCATACTGATCCTTCTACGACTTCTTCATCAAAGCTACGCGGAACACTCTGACCAACAAGCTGAAAACACTACATTGATGATTATTCACACATTTCTGTTATTACCCACACAATTTCTCGCATCGTCGAAATTCTGACTCCGATGAAGTCACCAGAAAACCAGGCGAGCGGAAACCGTATTTCGCGTGCATGCGAAGACTACTTGCTTCGCCGAGCTTTCACTCTTGTGCTTCGATATCGGCGTCTTCCGCTTCGATATCTTCTACAACTTCGTAAGCTTCGGGAGCCGGCGTAATTCCGACAACCTTCCAGCCAACGTACGACTGAGCGCTCAAACGTGACATCTGATACTGAACGACCACGGGCTTTTGTTCCGGCCTTCCGACGAGCAAATCAACCCGAGCCTGGTTACCGTCCTCATACCCGATTCGCACAACTTGCATGACTGGCAACGTAAATACTGCCTCGTTTTCCTTGATGAACGTCTTGAACGATTCTTCGCTCATTTTGTCGGGAACTTCCGTCTCACCTGGCAGAAAATCTTCACCAAATCTCTTATACGCCCCTTCATAATCACCAAGGCGTAACAAGTCATGGAATTCTATCGCCGCAACAGCCGGTGCTTCCGCTGCGATATCTCGCGTTCGACGATCAATTTGAACATCCAACAGCTCAAGCTTTGAGTCCACGTTTTTGTCGTCCGATACGACCGTGCCAATCTTCAGGATCATCACCAGCATCTCCCCGCCATCGGGCGGAAGCATGCGCATCGTAACTTTCCACTGCGGCTCTTTCAGCGAAGCACTTGGCAGACTCTCAAATCCTGAAACAACCGGCATAGAGCGCGCCAACAAATCTTCATGCTGCGTAAACTGCACCGTAAATTGCTCAAGCGTTTTACTCGACTGAAACTGCTCGACGCTCGTCATCGCGTAGGCCGATTCAAACTCTTTGTTTTGAATCGATCGCGCGAACTCTTGAGCGAATCCTTCGGCCACAATCGTTAACTTGCCGGTTTCGACCATATCGGAGCAGCACGAAACCATTTTAAACCCGCCAAAGACCATAATGAGCGCAATAATCAGCGAAATCCCGGCGCAACCAATGCCCACCCATTTCAACCAGCGGCGGCCGCCAGACTGCGACTCACCGACAAAATCACTGGGTGGCTCAAAGTTCATCTGTAGATCTCTTACGGGTTTCTGCATAAATTCGTCCTCAATGGAAGTCGACGGTCTGCTAGATTGTACAAAGCACCGCCCACGATTGGCGCGCAACACAATCCCGCAGGCTATTGCACTCCGGGCGCAAAATCAAACCGGTCGCGACAAATAACCAGTGATTCGCGAGAGCCTACCGGACGGCGTTCCCACAAAATGCACCTGCGGACCTTGAGAAACCTGTACCACAAACGGATGCTCTGGCTTACACAAAATCCCATCCAGCACATAGCCTTCAAAACCATCCAGATGCGCGCGGTCAAACCCTTCGCCGGATTGTTGTTTGCGCCGAACACGCTCCACCGTTCGCGAAGCAGCCGCCCGCTTCAGCAATTCCACCGGCGAGTCTCCCATCACCAGTGAGGTCTCATGACCACGCGTGGCGGTTCGGCCAAACCAGCTCTGCTCAAGCGTGCTGGCCATCACATAGCCAACCGATTCGCCCCGCGCTTTATAATCGACGCTCACCCTGTTTTTCGTTTTCGATCCGTCCGTGCCGCCAAGACTCGCTCCGGTGCGCGCCCAATCTTTCGCAAGACGTGCTGCCGCCACCGCAATGCTGACGCCCTGGTTATCCGTTCCAAGAATCGACTTCCGCTCATAGGCGTCGAACGCCGCAAAAGGCCATCCAGCACCGAACGAAAACCCGTATTGCGCCGCCGATTCCATGGACGAAGATATTTTCACACACGAAAGCACCTCGCGCGGCCAATCCTGAATTGATTGATTGGCCCGCAACGCCTTCACAATCTGCGCTGGCGTCTGCTGAACGCCGGCAGCGCGCGCGACAAACTGCAAATCACCGACCGCCATCGGCAACAATCGCAACGGATAGCCGTAATGCCGAAGTTGCGTATGATAAGCAGTCAACACTCGGCTCACGAGCCGGTCGCTCCCATACACAACCAGCGCATAAGGCCTGGCCGCAAGCAATTCCTTTAACGCAGGAACCACCGGCTCGGTGTTCCCCACCACGGCCGACGCAAAACCTTCCCAGTTCTGCGAAACATCACGTCCAAAACTTCGCTCGGCGATCACTGCTACAGACGATGTCACATCATCCATCGTAAAATTTACCCTGCTAAAAATATGAAAAGCCACCACGAACAAAAACGTGCTGGCCCTTCGTCGATCATCTAATTGTAAAACAAGTCAATTCATCACCGAAAAACCCTTCGACGACCTAACTGTTCAATACTATTCAAGCGACGCTGCGACCAGACTTGCGAGCTTGTCACCCGCCATTTCGCTCGTCATCGTGTACGTTACACCGTGGTCTTGCAACAACGCTATGCCATAACCCTTGTTATTCAACAACACGACGTCCCGATCACCCAGTGTACGAATACTCTCACTGGGAACCTTTAAGCCATCACCGTGAAACAACAACACGCTGAGCTTGGCGCCGTCCACTTCATACAAAACGTAGGCTGCGCGACGATCCTGAATATGCGCAATGCGCCCGCCCAGCAAGTTTACGCGACCTTCCGGGAAATGCGGCAAGCGCACCGAGAAATCTACTTTCCCGCGAAACCAGTTCGTAATTTCTGTCGGATTAGACGACGTAACTTCAAGAGGATAATTACCCAGATGCCAGTCAACCGTTTGTTCAATCATCGGCGATTGACTGCTGCTGGCCGTTGCAACCGTAAAGCTCGGCAAAACAACTGCTACCGCAACGGCTGCCGCCACCGGTGCTGCAATCCAGCCGTATTTCAACAAATGCGCGCCATAAGCACGTTTGCCACATTCCGGAAGCTCCAGACACTCAAGCTCTTGAACAATACGCAGTCGCAACGTCTCCGGAGCACGAGAAGCACTCAAACATGCGCGGAATTCTTCCTTAAACGCAAATTGCTTCTCAACCTGACAACGGCAACTCGCGCATAGCGCTAAGTGCGCCTCCATATCGGCACGTTCACGCTCATCGAATTCCGCATCGACGTACGTACCGATAAATGGAGTAAAATCATCGCAGGTCATATTTATCCCTTGGACACAAATAGATTC
>JBEBSM010000014.1:0-22297 GCA_040394315.1 Lujinxingia vulgaris | reverse complement strand
TTTTCAAGAGCGTAAAAAACGGCTCGGTCATGTCTTTGTGATGCATCAGCGTTTCAAGCGAGCCGGGCTTTGCAATTTCCAGCGGACGCAACAACAGTGCGAACAACTCGTTAACAAACGTCCAGCAAATTCCAAAGCCCACCAGCGCTGCGGCCATGCTGTAGATCAGTCGGCGGCGCAGCTCGCGCAGATGCTCCATGAAGCTCATCCGCGCCTGGATAAAGCTATCGACCTCCGCAAACTCCTCCTCGGTTTCTGCGACGGCGAGTTTTTCCATCGGCTTAAATTCTTCAACGGTTTGGAAGGGTTCGGTTTTGTTGTGCTCGTCTACTTTCACCACGTAACCTCACTGTTTGTTACTTCGCCAACCGTCAAATGCACATCACGAAGGCCCGGCGCAGCGCTTTGCACTGCCAGCGTTACCGTGCGCAAAACCTTCGGTTTGGGTTGCTCGTCGTCGGTATCCGACGTTTCGTCTTGCGGCTCTTCGATACGCCTCGGCGCAATCGGCACGTGGCGCACACCACCGTCTGGCGAGCCGTACATTTCGTTGAGTGCGGTTTCAAAGGAAGCTGTCAGCATCTCATCGTCGACCTGATCGAGCGAACCGCCGGGCATCATCGGCCCGAGCGTTGACGCTCTTTTGGGCACCGGAGCAATCGTGTCGCCAGAGGTTGCGGCGAGTTTATTAGCATCCGCCGCGTCATTGCTGGCTTCGCGCTCCACCTGTCGCACGCGGCGGGCACGGTTGCGCTGATATTCATCTTCGTCGATCATGAGCGTATCGCGCATCAGATTGCTCGCGCGACGCACCTCCCGCATGACTTTTCCAATCGTGCGTGCGACGTCCGGAATCTTTTCCGGTCCCATCACCACCAGGATGAGCACAACGACGACCACCAACTCTGGCAATGAAATTCCAAACATTCGCTATGACTTTTGTTCGAGAGAGATAGATAGATAGAGTCTATTGAATTTTTCGAGCAACAACCAAACACCTGGCGCATACGGTAGAGCAAAAGAGCTTGTACCCAATTGATATTCCCTGCGCGACACATCAACAAACCTATTCGCACTTGTCTTGACCTGTACCGGCCACCTTCGGCGCGGCGAACTCTATGTTGCCCCCTGGCATTCGTCCAGTCCGTGCACGACAGTTTTGCGCGTATTCATTACGGGTGTGGGTTTGTGGAAAGCGAAAATGACGTGTGCAGATTCTGTCTTGAACCCCGCACTACACCTGTGTATCCGAGATCGACGGCGATCTTTCCATCCTACCATCCAGGAGCGACCATGGATTCCAACACTTTTCCACGCGCCGAAGCACCTCAACGTCTACGTCTGCAAAGCCCCTATCCCGCGTTGCAGGCCGTGCTTCCCAAGCTCGCAAATCTCAGCCCCTCCAAAGTGAAGGGACCGGTTTTTCGCCAGCGCGAGGAAGCCGAATTTTTCATCCGAAACGTTTCCAACAAATCCGAACACCGGGTTTTGATTCCCGTCTGGGTTATCGACCACAATGATCTACGCAACAGCAAGATCTTGAGCTGGTCGTTCACCCGTCATTCTTGCTGACTTTTCAAGAACTTACGACATCACCAAGCGCGAGCAATCCGAGCCGCTCATACAGGTCTACGCCGTCGAGCAAAGACTGCATTTCAATATGCTCCAGATCTGCATGTGCATGCTCGATATCGCCCGGACCCACCAGCCACACCGGCGCAAGTTCCAACAAATAGGTCGCATCCGTATTAAACGGCACCGTGAGCGTCTCGACGTCCGCCGGCGGATCAAAGAAAACCGGATCGTTAAACACCGCGTTCTCAACCCGTGCATGGCCGGCACACAACGCTTCCACTCGCGCCAGCAACGGCGCAATCGGACCAACAGCCCGGAAAATCAGTTCCGCACGCGCTTCGGGCGCAAAAACATTCGCCGCCACGCCGCCCGCAATCACACCGATATTCAAAGTCGTCGGTCCAAGCAACGGATCGAACGGCCACGATTCCGCACGAAGCGCCGCAATCGCATCCAACAAATGATTGATGGCAGAATCCCCACGCTCCGGAAACGCCGAGTGGCCGGCCACGCCTTCGCTCACCAGCCGAAATTTAAGCATCCCTTTTTGCGCGCTCACCACACGATTCAGTGTTGGTTCACACAAAATAATTCGCTCAACCACCGGCTCATACACAAGCTCCGTCGATTTCTTCGCACCGATATGATCGACTTCCTCGCCGACCACAAACAAGAAACCAAAATCGCGACGACCGGCCTTCAAAAGCCGTAAACCCGCCGCGATCATCGCAACAATTCCACCCTTCGTATCGCAGGCACCACGACCATAAATCCGATTATTTCCATTCTCTATTACAGCCCGCACCGGCAAAAACGGCGGCACCGTATCGACATGCGTCGAATACAACAAACGCGGCGCCTCGTCCGTTCTCACCAACAAATTCCAACGATCGTCCACAACCTGCTGACGCTCGCACTGAAACCCCTGCACGATAAAAAAGCGCTCGAGTTCTTCCAAAAAAGCGGCCTCGCGGCCGCTTGTCGAATCAATCTCCAGCCAGGAAATCAGTTGTCTGGCCAGAGCGTCCGCAGTATCCAAATTCATGTGTTTTCTTTATTTTATTGATTGATAGAACAATTGTTTTTGAATGGATGATCGCTTTAATTACAACGAAATCCGATCTGCCGGCGCTGGTGCCAGACCAATGCCATGAAGCTCGGCAGGCGTAAGAACTGGATAACCGAACGTTTCGCGCACGGAACGGACACCAAAAACCTCATCCAGAAGCTCAAAGTGATCCAGATTAACCATGCTCGGATGACTCACGCCAACAGCGCGCGAAAGCCACATGATTTCTTTGCGAAGCGTCACCATATAGTTAGCCAATCGCGCCGATTTATCCGTCGGATCAAGACCGCGCATCAACCACTTATTCTGCGTCGCCACACCCGTCGGACAATGTCCCGTGTGACAGCGCTGTGCCTGAATACAACCAATCGCCAACATCGGCTCACGCGCCACACCAATCATATCGCAGCCCATTGCAAAGGCCAGCAACGCCTGATGCGGAAACCCGAGCTTGCCGGAACCGGCAAATACGATGTCATCGAGCAAATCATGTTCGCGGAAAATGTGGTTTACACGCGAGAACGCCAGCTTAAACGGCAACGCCACACGATCCTGGAACACCAGCGGAGCGGCACCCGTGCCACCCTCACCGCCGTCAATCGCGATGTAATCCACACCACGATCCGTGGTCGCCATCAAATTCGCCAGATCTTCCCAGAACCACGTCTGGCCCACCGCACTTTTGATACCAACCGGCAAACCGGTTTTCTGTGCGATCTCCTCGATCACGTCCAACATGCTATCGGCATTGTTAAACGCGGTGTGATGCGCCGGACTCACGCAATCCACACCCATCGGAATCCCGCGAATCGCGGAAATCTCCGACGTAATCTTCTCAGCCGGCAACAAGCCCCCACGCCCGGGTTTTGCACCCTGACTGAGCTTAATCTCGATTGCTTTTACGTTATACTTTTCTGCACGCTCGGCCAGCATATTGATGCTGAGCTTGCCCCGGGAATCACGACAACCGAAATAACCTGTGCCGATCTGCCACACCAGGTCGCCGCCATGATCATGATACGGTGAAATGCCGCCTTCACCGGTATTGTGCAAAACGCCAGAGATCTTCGCACCACGATTCATCGATTCGACCGCGGCCGAGCTGAGCGAACCATAGCTCATTCCGGAAATAAAAATCGCCGACGATGGCTGAAACGCATGTTTGCGTCCGCGCGCACCTCCGAGAATTTTCCCACATGGAATCGGATGCATCGCATCGTATTCTTCATCACCCGGTTGTGGTTCCGGATAAGGAAAAACAGCCGGTTTGATGATCAAATAATTCGGCGACGTTTCCGGATCACTGTCCGTTCCAAAAGCAAAATAGTTGTTTTGCTTTTTCGATGAAGCATAGACCCAGCGTCGCTGAGCCCTGGAAAATGGCCGCTCTTCATCGTTATTCGTCACAATATACTGACGAAGCTCGGGTCCTATGGACTCGAGCATATAACGAAAGTGACCGATAACCGGAAAATTTCGCAAGATAGAATGTTTTGTTTGGAAAACATCATAAAGTGCAACTACAAAAAGAAACCCCAAAATCCCCAGAAGGAACCACCAACCCATTGCGCGCTCCGTTTATTTGAGTTCAAAATCGGAATTGGCCATCGTCGCGAAGTGTACACTCCAACTTTGGAACAGACCAGCGCAGTGAAGTTTTGTTTCTCAACGATTATCGCCGAGACAGATGGCCACCTCCGCCGGAATCCCAACATACGTGTGAGCATGAATAAGGATTTGGCGCAAGTCATCTGATGTTCTTCCCACTGCGATAAAGTCGTAGGGTCCGTGTTCACGTCGACGATATGCCTGAAAACAAGATGTTTCGTGACCCGCTTGAACTCGACGTGCCAGCCGGTCGATCAGCGGAATAGATAAGATTTGGGCGCGCTCAGGATCTTCTAAAACATGTGCTGCCGTCATTAAAACCCAGCGCGTACTCTCTTGCTGGCGAGCGGAGTCCGCGACAAACGCGGCCTCGTTTCCTACCCGGTGTAACTGTCGAATGCCGGGAAACAATCCCACAAAATAATGCGCCATCTGCGAACTTTCCGCAAAAACCAGTGCAATTCTCGTATGATGCCGTGGCATCGGCCGAAAAACCTGTCGATGGATCTCCACCAGTCGATCCCAAAACCCCTCATCAAACGCGCCATCTACCTGCCCCAACCACGCTTCGAGCGGTCCCGCAAGCGCACGCGCAAGAGAATCGATCGCATAGGGATATTCGTAATCTGGATCAAAACTATAGAAAACATGATCTTCGAAATATTCAGGAAATGCACGCTTCATGTACACAATATTTCCGATCGCTGTCGCCAGCGCCTCGTCCACAACATTGGCCCGCCGCACATTTACCACGCCCACCTCGCTCAAGATCCGATCGCTTGCCGACTGCCGCCGCCCGCTGTTCATGCTGCTCACGAAATAATGCCCGATCTCATGCACGATCACGCCCAGCCAGCCAACCAGATCTCGTTCTTCCACCGCACTCGTCGACGGCAACGGAATCACAATATGCTCGCCAAATTGCGTGGCCTGCGCAAAACCATCCGGCGCCCACACAACTTCCACAACAATTGCCTGCCGACGCACCGCATCAACATCAAAAAAAGTCGCCAACCGCGCAAGATATCCGCCCAGATCTCCACGATATCCCAACAGCTCCAGCCGTTTTGCGGAGTATTTCAAATAACCATTCGACAATAACAACCGCTCAATGCGCGGCCGAAAATGCTCAAAAACCGCCCGAACGACTTCGGCCTCTTTCTTACGCAGCCCGATCGTTACGATCGCCTGCTCAACGTCGTTCGCTCGCAGAAAAGATCTCGAAAAATCCTCATACGAGCGCATCGGCGACAACAGATCAAGAAACACATTTTGCAACTCACCCTGCAGCTCTGCACGATTCGCAAACACCGCCCCCGAATGCGCACGCCGCACCTGGGCATACGCTTCCAACATCGCCAGATCTTTCGCGTCGATGTCCCCCTTTATTTCAAAATAGCGCCGATACTCCGGCGAAATTACGCGCTCATCCCAGCGCGAAAGCTGATCGATAATCCAGAAATGCGAAGCAAAACCCGACACGCGCCACTTCACTTCCACCCGCTCGCCAACATTCGACCAACCCGTCCCCTCCACAAGCTGCTTTCCGACCATTTCTTCGGTCAGCTTGCTTCCAGAACTCACACATCCCGACACCAATACACACAAAAATACCAATAAAAACAACCCGTTGCGAGCACGGCCGAAAACATCCAAAAAACCATAACACAATGAAATCATAGCCGATTCTCAGGCGAACACGTCCGCCTATCCCGGCACAAAGCCCAATCGTCAACACGGACCGATTTTCCCGAAAAAAGCGCACGATAGTAGCTGTAAAGTCGTTGGCACGAAATGTAAGCCGCCCTTCACAGCCGACAATCCCTGAAAAATCCCCGCAGGTGTCGACATTGGTTTATGCACGAACAGCCGCTCGACCTTACACCTAAAAATCTAAATTCCACTCACAATATCAGCAACTTAAACGATAAACGGACTGACCATGGCCACGAAAAAAAAGCTCCCCGCGAACGACCGGAATTCAGACAACGCCGAAACGCAAAACAAGAAAATCCGCTACGCCGTCATTGGCCTGGGCCATATTGCACAGGTCGCAATCTTGCCCGGATTTCAGCAATCCGAAAACAGCGAGCTGGTCGCCATTGTATCGGGCAACAGCGAAAAACGCCGCAAACTCTGCGAAACCTATCAGCTAAAGTACGCCTTCGATTACGATGAGCTGGACGATCTCTTCGCGCAAAACATCGTCGACGCTGTCTACATCGCACTGCCCAACGACTTGCACTGCGAATACGCCGTACGCGCTGCACGCGCCGGCCTGCATGTTTTATGCGAAAAACCAATGGCCGTCACAGAAGAACAATGCCAGGAAATGATCCGTGTGGCCGACGAAAACAACGTCCTCCTTATGATCGCCTACCGACTGCACTTTGCCGCCCCGCATTTCGAAGCAATTCAGAGCGCCCGCAACGGCGAACTCGGCGAGCTTCGCATATTCACCAGCACGTTTTCACAAATCATCGCCAGCGAAGACATCCGCCTGAGCCCCATCTCCGAAGGCGGCGGCACGATGTACGACATGGGCATTTACTGCCTCAATGCTGCTCGCTACCTTTTCGACGACGAACCCATCGAAGTCAGCGCAACCAGCGCCAGCCGCGAGAATGCCCCACGTTTTGCCGATAGCGACGAGATGACCAGCGTCACGCTCAAATTTCCCAAACAACGGCTCGCCACATTCACCGCAAGTTTTGGCGCAGCAGCCGTCTCCGAGCTACGTCTTATCGGCGACGACGGCGAACTCGTCATGATCGACGCCTATCAATACGCCAAGCCTATCATCCTCAGCATTCAATCCGGCGAGTCGTCGCGCACGCGCACGTTTGAAAAAAGTGATCAGTTTGGTCCGGAAATGATCTATTTTTCCGACTGCATCCTCAACAACCGGACACCCGAGCCAGACGGCTACGAAGGACTCGCGGACGTGCGCATTATCGAAGCAATTTATCGCTCCGCAAGCACAGGCCAATCGATTCAGCTTGAGCCCGTCAAAAAAACACAGCGACTCAATCTGAATCAATGCATCACACGTCCAGGCATTGAAAAACCCGATGAAGTCAGAACCAGCAGCCCCAAAGAACCATCGTAAAACAAGCTTTTCAGAGATCTTCCAGGCACACCGTCAGCAACATCTGACCAGCTTCCCTGGCATCAACCCGATGAGCAACGCACGGATCGAGCAAAAGTATCTGATTTGCGCTCAATTCATGCGCTTCATCGGGGGTTGTGATCGTAAATTCGCCGGCCAGAATGTGAATCGAAACATAGCCATCCGCAGCATGTTCCGGCATAAATCCACCCTTCTCAAAAGCGAAAAACACTTGCGTCACCGGCCCCTTTTTATGAACCGTCATTTGCCGCCGCCCATCGATCGACGGATGGTCTTCGTGCACGAGTTTATCGCGCGTAGCATGCAGATCGAGCACACGTTCCGACGCTGCGAAACGCTCACGCGGATGTTTACGCAAACGAGATTCTTCTGGCTGTTGATTTGTCATTTTAACATTTCCTCAGTTAATCGTATCGACGAACTCCAAATATCCCCAATTTCCGACAACGGCTACCGACAACGGCTGGTCTATAAACCCATCTACGCAGAAAAACTCACGCAGGCATAGCCCGAAAATGAGGCCATCGCGAAGCGACCCACAAATGACGGTACGCATAGTACTCAAACGCATAATCTGCGCTCTCCAAATCGCTAACTTCGTCATAAGCCATTCCGAATTCCCGCATCATCACCCACTCCCAACTAGCTTGCTCGCCGGATTCGACCATATCCAACCAGACGTCTACATCTTCAAGTGTGCGTGATCTTCCCTGCCAGAATCGCTCAAAAACCGCAAATTCCGCCCCCAGATCTTCCGTTGTATCCGCCACGATTTCAAACAATTTCCCGGCATGAAACGGATGATTACGCTTTGCATACATCGGCCCAATCGGCATCCGCATCGCGACCGATGTACACGGAATCACCTGGCTATCCTCACGCTCGATTTGCGCGCTCAACAACAGCAACCCACAACTCGCCAGCTCATAACTTAAACCCAGATGCACACCATCCCACTGCCGGCTTTTCTCTACAATATCTTCAAGCGCATGCCCCTTGATGGTTTCATCGACATACTCAAACCCCCGATGACCCTCACTGTTTTCAACCAACGCAAGCCTGCGCACCTCCCCCTCCGGCCACGCCCCAAGCCTGCTCATCAAACGCTCGAGCTGTAAAACCAGCTCACCGCGCTCCGCCGTAACTGGCCCAAAATGAAGACTAAATTCACTATCCATGAAGTCTCTCTCGTTGCATTGCAAAAACTAAAACCTGTACTGCACACCCGCTTCTGCAGTCAGTGGAAAATTTAATACGCGATCCGTTAACGGATAAAAATAATAACTCGCGCTCACACTCACTGCCGCCTCCAGCGCCCGCGTTAACGCGTAAGAAAACCTGGGTTTCGTGTTGATCCCCATCAACACCGGCTGCGAATCAAACACGACCGTTCCCCGCTCTCCCGGACACAACACTTCCGGCGCAGCAATACAGTTTTTGTCACCAAACGCGCGAATTGGCCCGATATGTGTCATTTCCAGCGCAATCTGGACAGAAAACATGAAATCATAGAACTCAATACCGAGCTGACCACCCAAAAAACCACGGATCGTCGTGAATTCATCGCGCAAAATACCATTATAATCGCGCAACGAATTGAGCACTTGCAAGCCGCCTGTAACGCCAAATTCGCGCGTCAGCGCAAAACTTGCCCCCACATGAACACCATAATTACCAAAAGACGACTCGATCGGACTCGGATATTTTAGAAACGACGCATACGCAAAATGCAATTGAAGCGCGAGCGGACTCTGCCCCTTCGACGCCGTCACCGGCCCAACCGAGACTTCGCGCGGCTCAAACAAACACGCCGCCAGACGACTCATAAGCCGGTTTCCTGCCTCGTCGGCCAGCTCTAAATCCATCGCTTCCACCGTGATGGTTTCCACCGCCACGAACGCATCATCAAGCACCGTATACAAAAATACCGACACATCCATGCTGCCAGTTTTTTCCGACGACGGCGCAACATAACCCACCACAACTGCGTCAACATTCAGTCTACCAGCCATCTCGCGCGCATAACGCACCGACGGCCCACTTTCCTTCAGTTCATCCAGCAATACTTCGCGCGCACTTCGATAAAATTGAACGATATAATCCGGATAATAGCCCGGACGAATAATACGCTCCGGATCAAGCCCAATCATTATTTTCATCAATTCAAGCGGCCGGACAATATCGCCGCCATCTTCCAGATAAGCGAGCGACAGATACAACAAAACTTCTGCAACTTCTTTAGGCTCAACCACCTCAAAGTGAATCTGCAAAAAGTTCTGCAACGCCTTCTCAAGATGCCCGATCGCATCTGCCGTTTGCAGCCGCTTATACTCCTCAATCCCCATATCCGCCCATTGGCGCGCCAACGAAAGCGTTCCCGAATACAAGGGATTACGCGACAGACTTTCCACAAGTTCAACGTCCGACGTCAGATCAAACATCTCCGGCGCCCCCGCCAGATACGATCCCACACCGCTACGCACGTTTTCACCAAGTTGCACCAACACAATATCGTGCGCATCGTCTTCGCCCCGCTCCAACAAAACCTGGAACGGCGGCAAGGCCACAACGCGCAACGGCGTTTCCGGCACAACCTGCGCATAACCCACCAGCGCAAATCCCAGCACACACCCCGCCACCACAAGCATGACCAACAATCGTGTCATCAAAAACTGTACGGAAAAAGTCGCGGTAAAAAAACGTCGCGCCGATCAAGGTAATCTTCCACCAATTGCACAGAAACACTGCGCTGCACCGGCTTATTAGGCTGTGGACGCTCCGGCAATCGCACCCACATTACCTCATCGTTATAATAGAAAACCTCGACCACATAGAAATGCGCATCATCATCACTGACCTCAAGACCCGCCAAGCGAGTCTGCATATTACGATCAAGATCACTGAGTTTGCCTTCTACAAACAACACGGCTTTTCCCCAGCCATTGCTTTTTATTTCTTCCGGAATCCCCTCCAGGCGCCCACGCTGCAAAGCCGTACCCACGATAGGCTCCTCACTAATCTCCCAGGTAAAACGTCCTTCATTTGCCCGATCATCGATCACCACAAAATGCGCCAGCGCATAACGCGTCTCACCACTGCGCACCAAAATTCGCTCATCCGGCGCAGGAATCAACATCGGAAGACTGCCCAACAGGCCATTGCCAGCACGCGAATAATTACGACCCTCGTCCAGGCGAACCGTTGGCTCCGGTCGATTAAATGCAACGTAAATCACGACATCATCACGCCGAACCGGCTCAACACCAACCCACACAATCGCCAATACCGGATTGCGCAACGAATAGCGTTCGGCCGGCAACTTATTTTGCGGAAGCTCATCAAAAACAGCGCGCACAAAAAAGTCATCGATCGCATCACACCGCGGATCTGCCTTTTCGCGCACCAGCTTAAGCGTTACATCCCGCGCAAGCTCCGCTTTCCCCTCTTCCTCAATCCGTATTTGCATCTTGCCATCAATCTCAACACGACCATCTACACGCGCACGTCCCTGCCTGGCCGACGGCAAAATCGGAAGCTGAAAACTCAAATCGTCTTCATCAAATTGATCCGCCTTCGCCCACACGCATCGCGTTTGATTGCGCGCCGTAAAAACAGCATCCTCACTGGCCGCACCGCTACGCTTATAATATCGGATCAGCGCCCTTGCATCGCCCCCAAAACGAAAAAAATCCACCGCAATCACTTCGGACTGCTCAGAATCGTCCACGACCTCATGATAGGTGCCCGAATAACTATCCTCAAACCCCGGACAGCCCGAAAAAACCACCAAAATCAGCAGCAAAAGCACTATTTTGTGATTCCATTCACCCATCAACTTCTCATCAACCGACATCTGGACACCCGACAACTGCCTGTACCCTATATCATCACGACACGTTTCTAATAGTCACGATTACACCCCAATTATTGGAGTAACCGTACGCCATTCAACAAAAACTCTATCCCTACAAGCGCACCAAAGCATGTAAAAACTCCTACCCGAGCACTTTTTCATTCACAGGTCTGGTCAATCCATGCGATATTCACACCAATTGCACGTTAGCTGCTTATTTATTGGAGTCCGGCAAGATACTTGCATACACTAAGACAGTGAGAACGACTTCTACGCTATTCTCCGTGTAAAGCCACCATTTAGAAGCCTGAAAACTATGCAAATACTCCGCGCCTACCGCTCATTTCAACCTCGCAAAAAGACACTCTCGCTGCCCTTTTTCTGGCTCGTCACATGTCTTTTCACCGCAACGTTACTGTTTGCAGGATGCGCCGATGACGGTTTCAGTGGCGCGGATTTTTCGGACGAATCCAGCAACGACGACATGGCCGGCGCGCCCCAAGCCGACTCATCACAGACCACCAACCAGGCCGAAGCCGCACTCACCAACCGACAACTCGAACGTGCCCAACAGATCTACAGCGGCTGGCTCCAACAAGATCCATCCTCCGGCCAGGCCGCAGCCGGGCTGGCCATCACAGATCTGCTCCTCGTGCTTGACTCCGCACCCGTCACCAAAATCCTCACCGAGAACCTCGGTGCACGCCGCGCCATCAACTCCCCCGACGTCATCTACGGCAACGACGGCATGCTTTACTGGCTAAGCCGCGGCGTAAGTTGGGAAGACCAGGGCCAGTACCAGGGAATCTTAAGTCTGATCGGAGAAAAACTCCCCTGGACCCGCCATCAGCTCGAATCCCTCACAATCTTTGTCGAAACGCTCCGGCAGCCCATCAACCTGCTTATCCCCAATTTCGTATCGATTGCCGACCACCTGCATAAAATCGAAAAAAATCTTCAGATCGCCATGGACGATCCAAATTATTACAAAACCTACGTTCCCGGCGAAGTTTTCCACAACGATCGCCTCAGCCTCACACTCGCCAAAACCGAACTCGCTTTCATCCAGAGCATACTCGCGGCAGCCCGCGCTGCGATTCACTATACGGCCGCTTATCAACACGATTGGACACTCGAAAGAGCCTTCGGCGCCTGGCGCAGCAATCCCAGCATGGAAGTGGATGCACCTCTCTTCCAGCCCGCTTTTGGCCCCGACGATTACTCCGTTCGATACCTCGATCAACATCTGTTTCGCGAAGTCGTACGGCCCGAACAACTCTCCAAAGCACGCATCGCACTGGCCGACAGCCTGAAACACGCCCAAAATTCCATCGTACTCGGTCTGCAAAACGAAAAAACCTTCGTACTCCAATGGAATGCCGTCAAACCCAGCTATCTCCACGACGTCCTACAATTACTCAATGCACTTGAATCCGCGCTATTTCAGCCCACAGATCTTCCCTTCACCCAGCCCCCCACCCAGGCGGACTTCTCACACTGGTTTTCAGCCGAAAAACATCTCGACCCATCCATTCACTGGAGGCGCCGCGTCGACCAAAACGAAGCCCCCTTATCCGACGACAGCACCGCCGAAGGCAGCTGGATCCACAATTACACCGCCCAGAAAACGTTTTTTCTCGATGATGTCTACACCCCACTTCCACAAGACGAACAGATTTTCCCCACCCTCGAAATCGACTCGCCCGACGAAGTCCTCATCGACGTTATCCTCAATACCTACATCGAGAATATCGAAGACGCCTTCCTCCTTGCTCGCTGAGTTTTAGCCACATTCGACCGCGCTGTTACCACAAAAATAGAATCAAATTTTTACAGACCGCTTGACTCTCTGCGCCCAGCACCTATCTTGATCCCGCTCGATACCGATGTTTTTCGCATTGAGAAGATACCGATGTTTTTCGCATTGAGAACACGCTCACTTTTTTAAATTTAATTTTTTTAATTGGAGAATTCCCATGGCTGGTAATCACAAACTTCCTGAACTTCCCTACGCATACGACGCACTTGAGCCATTCATCGATGAGCAGACCATGCGTCTGCATCACGACAAGCATCATCTTGGCTACGTAAACGGCCTCAACAGCGCCGAAAAAGCTCTCGAAGAAGCACGCAAGACCGGTGACTTCTCGCAGATCCAGCATCTTGAGCGTCTCTCCGCATTCCACGGCTCCGGTCACTTCAACCACGTGATGTTCTGGAACAACATGTGCCCGGCCGACCAATATGCAGACCCATCCGGCGATCTTCTCAAGCAAATTGAGAAAGACTTTGGCAGCTTTGACAGCTTCAAAGCACAATTCGCTGCAGCTGCAAAAGCTGTCGAAGCAAGCGGTTGGGCATTTCTTTGCTGGCAACCCGGCGGAAATCAGCTCGTAACCCTCGCTGCAGAAAACCACCACAAACAAACCCAGTTCACCGCCATCCCAATCCTCGCGCTCGACGTCTGGGAGCACGCATACTACCTCAAATACCAGAACAACCGCGGCGGATACGTCGATAACTTCTTCAAAATCATTAACTGGAAAGACGTCGCGCAGAACTTCGAAAGCGCACTGAAATACAAATTTCCTGTAAAGTAATTTCAGGTTTTTTCGTCACGTGACATAGTTTTTAACGCGCGAAGCGTTGCAAAAGACCCCACGACCAGCATAATGGTCGTGGGGTCTTTTCAAATCTCTTTGAAGAAAAGCACATCTTTCACAGTCTAACCCCCGTGCTTCCGTGTTTTCTCACCGTATTTTCATTCTCTCCCAACAAGAAAATACTCTCCAAACAAGAAAACATCCTTCAATTCGCCTCATCTAAAGTTCGTTGACTACGTGACGTAGCCGTGAGTCCATATTATGTTTATACATTTCAAAAAAACCATCGCACTCGCTATCCTTGCCAGCACCGTTATCCTTGCAGGCTCGGCCACAGCCTATCATCCGGCTAAACCTCAAAAATCTGCCTCGGCCGATAGCAAAACAAGCTCGAACAAGATTGCGAAAAAAGTCGATAAAAAAACAGATAAAAAATCTCCCCCAAAAACCGACAACGTAACAAAAACCACCGCCAAACAAGCAGCCGCCACCCAGGATGTCATTGACCACACACCCCTGGAAATTCTCCTTACCAAATACGTCAATTCCCAGGGAAATGTCGGATACCCACAGTGGCACGCCAACCAGACTGATCGCGAAGCGCTCAAAACCTACCTCGCTCAAATCGCATCCGCCCCGGTCGACGGCTACAGCTCCAACGCACGCCTCGCTTTTTATATCAACGCTTACAACGCCATCGTTCTTGACTCAATTCTGAGTAAATGGCCCGTAAAAAGCGTCATGACCCTCGATGGCTTCTTCGACAAAGACAAACATACCATCGCCGGCCAGACCATGACGCTCGACGATCTCGAGCACAACAAAGTCATCCGCGTTCAGTTCCAAGAACCACGCATCCACTTCGTACTCGTCTGTGCCGCCAAAAGCTGTCCGCGGCTTCTATCCACCGCAATGACCGCTGTAAACTTGGAAAAAAACCTGGAGAGTTCCGCACGCGAATTCATCCCCAAGGCCACAAAAGTCGAAGGCAACAAAGTCTACACCAGCCAACTATTTAACTGGTTCAAAACAGACTTTGAAAAACACTCCGGCTCCATCCCGGCATACCTCACACGCTACGTTTCGGCCGACATTGCACAGGTTCTCAACAATGGAACTTCGACCATCGAATTCACCGAATACGACTGGTCGATCAACAAGCAATAATCAAATCTTGACGCGCACAACCAGCCCAAGATTCCAATAAACTCCATTCACATCCAGCTCGCCAAAATTCATCGGCGCACGCTGCCACGAATCACCGGTCGCTTCGAGTTCATCGAACTCGGCGACCGTCTGAAACATGTAACCAACATGTCCACCCACACCCAGCGTAAAGCGTTTGAAAATCGAGCCGCCCTCTTCATCCGTTGAATACGGAAAGTACAACTCGAAACCAACCGCACCCAACGCCGCCAGATCGTGCGTATGATCTTCGTATCTTGAGTCCGTCGAACCCTCGGATTGCATCTGCAATTTCTGCGTCGCGTATCCCAGACCAAGACGCACCGACGGCCGCAACATTCCCCACAAATCCGGCCCATAATCAGCCGCCAACATCACAACCTGACGCGACCATTCCAGGTTCGCAGCGCCGTCAAAGCGCGCCTTCGACTCCCCCATCGCATCGAAAAGCACATAACCCCGAAGCCCCGGCACGACATAATTCGTCAGATCGTAGCCAAGCCCCAGCGAAACACCCTGCAACAATCCGTCGTCCGAAATCGCATCGACCGAATCACTCGGCGCATACAACGAAAAACCACGAACCTCCAACACCAACTCATCATCTTTCTCAGCCGCCCAACTATCCGCCGGCGCAAAAGAAACTCCCAAAATACCTGCGACAAGCATCAATCCTGCCGCACTACACTTGAACTTCATGGCAGCTCCTGCTCAAAAAGACCTTCCAGAAAAACATTTTCATAAACGCGCGCCGTCTTCACGACCGGCTTTGCCGCATCCAACACCGTAAACCGTCCCGTGCGCCCGGAATGCTGCACGAGCAACGCATCGTCCTGCACAAAAATACGCTGCCCGGCCGCCGGCAAATCAAAAACCGTGGGATGACCCGTCTCAAGGTCAAAAACAACAAGATGCGGAGAAGCACTGAAAACGCCATAACCCAACGAACCCGCAAACGTCAGATCTGACAACGAATAACCCTGGATCGGAATCGCGCGATTCGTCCGCAAATTGATCACCGAAAACCCATCACGATTGTTTTTATGAAACGCAATCGCACGATCTCCGCCTGATTCATCCGCCATCACAATCCGCTCCGGCGACTGCCGCAAACGAATCGCTTCCACCGTCCGACCCGCCGTCGGTGCATCACCCGATACTGTAATACTTTCCGGACGAATCACCGCCGCCAGTGGCGAACTCGTCGAATACGCAAGCACCCGCGTCTCTGCACGCTCCGCACCCGCCGCCAATGTCTTGAACACCAGCAAATCCGTTGCCGCCGCCGTTATCGGCAAATCAAACGTCGCACTTTCCCCACTCGCCACATCGATCATCGTAAAAGCAGGCCGCGAACCGCCATTCAAAACCAACAATCGCGTGCCAACCTCCGGCAATTCCAACACCGCCATTTTCACCGGCTGCGGACCGGCCGCCAACTGATTAATACTCACATCAAACTTCCGACCAGAATCCGCACGCAAACTCGGCTGCACCAAAATCTGCGTAATATCCTGCCCACGATCCGTCAGCACATACACACTGATCGTATCCGGCGCCGACGGATTCGCCGACGTATCAAAAACCACCTGCTTCGGATTACGTACCTCATCGGCCTGACTGATCGTCAACGGTACACTGCGCAAACGATCCAGCTCATTATCCGCCAGCAAATCGATCAGCGTAATTTCACTCGGCGACAACGACGCCGCCAACCGCTCCGTCTTGCCAGCCAGCTCAAACCCCGGCGCAAACACAAGTTCCTGCGGACGATTGAAAAGCGTCGTAAATTCAGCAACTTCCGGCACACCCGCACGCAAATCCACAATCGCAATCTCATTGAGATTTTGCGCAATCACATTCTGCGAATTCGCACCCGTATAACTGAGCATCACAAAATCGCCCTCCGGATCGATACTGATCCGATCATACGGACCACCCAACACAACATCCTTATAAGACGTCGAATCCACCGCACTTCGGTCATAAACACGCAGCGTTTTGTCGCCTTCGTTCACCACAAAAAGTGTTTTCCCGTCCGCCGACCGCGCCATTTTCCCAGGCTCCGAACCCGTCTCAAGCCGCGTCTGCACAAGTCCCGCGCTCCCGGCATCCAACGTCGCACTCACCACATGAACCTGCTCGAACCCACGATTCAAATACGCCAGCTCATCCGCACCTGCCACCGGCGCACTGATCTGAAACGGCTCATTCCAGGCATTAGAAATCGTCTCTTCACAACCCGCACTGAGCACCACGAACGCCGTTGCCGCTCCCAGAACACCCAGCCATTTTCCCGTTTGCGTCCACATCACGCTTCTCTCTCTAAAATAAAACGTTTCAATAAAACGCTTAAATACATCCAAAAATCACTCGATCCCGGCATTCAACTGATAACCCGTCACCGTCTGTCGCTCCAACGTATCCACATCCACAAAAGTCATCCGACCCTGCGGATGCGTCTGGCTGATATAAACTTTCCTGGCCGACTCGATCACACCAAGCCCGTCCGGCAAACTCGAAAGCCGAAAACTATCCATCCGAAAACTTCGCAAATTGATCATCACCACATCACGATGCGACGGCTGAATCTCACTCACCAATTCCGGCTGCTCAAACACCATAAATACCCGTCCATCCTCACCATCCGGCGCCCACAACGCACTCGCCCCCGGCTTTTGCTTCGTCAACACCAGACGCGTCGCTGCCGACTCAACATCCAGCAACGAAACACCCCAGCTACGCGCCACAAACTCCGGATCTGTCGGCACACTATCCGCCGGCAAACTTCCCGCCACCTTCGTATGAAACACCAAAAACGAACGCCCGTGCTTATCCGACAACGCCCCGCGAATACCCTTCTCAAACACCAAAACTCGCTGACCATCCGCAGCCTCACGCGACTCCAGGTTCAGCAAAATCGCCCGCTTTTCCTCATGAATCGTCGAGTAAACCAGCGCAGTTTTGAAGTCTTCCGACAACGTCACCGCACCCAATCCTTTCACACTCAAATCAATCCATTCCACGCCTTCCACACCCGAAAAGTCATGGCCCGAATCCCCAGAATCTCCAGAATCTTCAGAATTTCCAACATCTTCCAGCGCAGCGTCTGAATCATCCGCATCCGAATCATCCACACCCACATCAGCATCCGAATCCTCCGCCGGATCTGCCTCATCCAATGGCGGAACCAATGGATCCGGCAAAACCGACACAAACGCCGCCGCATTCATCAAACCTTCCGGCACACTCGCCCGCAAAATCTGCCCCTCATTCCGAAGCACCGCCAGCACTTCCAACGAATCACCTTGCAAAAACTCAATATCCGTCGGCGTTTCCGCCAATTTCACCACAAAATGCTCGCCCTCCTCGATATCCAACAGCACCAGACCACGAAGCGCCGTCGTTCGCGTCACCGCAAACTTCGCATTCGCACTGATCACAACCTCAAGATCGACCGGATTTACCTGCTGAAACTCGACCGGCATCACCGAAATCGGCGCCGAAAACCCGTCATCCGCAAGCCCCGCCAGCTCAATCCGACTAATCCCGTCATCCGTCAAAACCAGCAAAACCTCGCCAGATTCATCAAAATGCACACTCCGCACATGAAATCCGACCGCGACATTATACGCGCCATCCGCCTTGATCACCGTCACCGACGACAAATCCGCGCCCGCATTCCCTGCCCCTTTCACATCACTATCGTCATACCAAACCACGCCCACACGACCCCGAGGATCTACGCGAAGCGCATTGGCATGCGGCATCACCGCCAGATTTTTCACAGCCAACGTCTGCGGATCGATCACCGTCACCGAATGACTGCCCTCATTGAGCGCCATGATCCGCGCCTCAGCATCGTCCGCAAATTCCGCCGCCGGACCATCAACCACCGTCGGCTGAAATCCCGCCAGAACCGTCTTCACCGACAGATTCTGACTATCGATCACCGCCACCGAGTTGAGCGTTTCATTCGCGACAAAAATCCGCTTTCCAACAATCGCCGGCTTCGAAAACGCAAACTCCACCTTCTCCTCCGGCACAAACGGCGGCTCTGCCGACCCCTGGCCCGCGTCGCTCATGTTGCCGCCGCTGCCATTCGAATTATTCATCCCCGTCGAATGATCATTTCCATCCTTACTAGCAGCCGAATCGTCGCCCGCACACGCCGCCACAAACAACACAAAACTCAATAGCAACAACGCCACAACCGCGCGTCTCGAATGATTTCTCAGTCCATTAAATAGATTCATCGGTCGATCCCCGCGTTAAGTTCATAACCACTAACCGTGCGCTGCGCCTGCGTTTCGATATCAAAAAACGTGATTCGACCCGTCGGAGCTTCCTGATGCACAAAAATCTTGCCCGCAACCTGGCCCATCTGAACCGGTTTTCGCGGCAAACGAACAAAATCACTGCGGAAACTCTTCAAATCAATCCGCATCACACCCTGATTTGCCACATTTCCAGACTCCAGCAGCGCATACGCAATCTGCGATCCGCCAGCAGCTTTCGTCAAAATCACATCCGTCGGCTCGCCCTGCAAAACCACCGCACGCGTATAACCCGACCCAAGATCTGCAATCGTCATCCCATCACTATGCTGAAAAACCTTCAGCGAATCCGCATCCACACCCGCAGATCCACTCTGCCTCTTGTGCACGATCACCGCCTTTTCACTATCCGCCGAAATCGCCACCGCACGAATCTGATTGCGCAACGTCAAAAACCGCGTCGCCTCCGTCTCCAAATCGATCACACCCAACAACGGCATCCGCGTCAGCCCCGAATACACAAGCGCACTACCCGCGTCCGGCGTCAGTTTCACCAATCCGGCTTCCGCACCGTCCACCGCAATCACATGCACAACATCCGCAACGTCTTCGCCCGCAAACAACGCATCCACATCAATCCGCGCCACTTCCTCACTCGCACGCAACGCAGCCAACACGCTCCGCTCAAGCCCACCACCTGCATCCGCGCGCTCCACCAACTTCAAATCCGTCGGAATCGCCGATAACGCGATCACTTCAACCGACGCCGCTACCGAATCCGTCGCAAACCGATACACCGCAATCCCCTCAAACTGACTCGTCCGCACAATCATAAAACTACCGTCCGCACTCACCGCAATCTGCTGATCCCCCGGCGGAAACACATCATCTGCCAAATCCAACCGAATCGGCGGCACAAACGCGTCATCATCCACCTCCCCCAACACGATCCGGTTCACACCCTCGCGCCCGAGCACAAACGCCTCACGCCCGTCCCCACTGAACTGAATATCCGAAATCAACCGCGTCACCGACAACTCGAAAACCTTGTCTTCCCCCGGCGTTTCCCCCAACCGCACCAACGCCAACGTCTGCAACGACGCCACACTCGCGTCCGGACGCAACGGCCGCGTCGGATCAATATACGCCAACACATGACGACCATCCGGCGCCATCGCCAACGCATTCACCTCGCGCGGAACCTTCAAAAGCCGCACATCACCGCGCTCCGCCACACCGCTCATCGCATCCACGCTCGCCACATCCGCGCGAATAATCGCCACCGCCGCCGACCCCTCACACAACGCGTACGCAACCGACCCCACGTCCTCAATCTCCACCGCCCGAATCTCCGTCGGCTCCAAACCCACCCGAAACGGCACGATGCTAAAATCCTCCCCATCGATCATCGCAACCGTATTACTCCCCGGCGCACTATTGGGCACAAACACATAACGGTCCGTCGCCGCAACCTCGCGCACCAAAAACTCCTCGCGCTCCTCCACGAAATCATCGTCTCGATCTTCCTCCCCAGACGAATTATTCACCATATTATTACGATCATTATTCTGATCCGTCGGCGGCCGAAAATCCGACTCATCCGCACCGCTATCACCACAACCTGACGCAAAACCGGCCAGACCGATCAACAGCACAAGCAGCACCCGGCAAACCACCGCCGTTCTCCGCGTTTTCCATCCGCTATAGACTTTCCCAGGCCCGCATTTCATCACATCGCTCGACTATCAGAAGGTAAAAATCCAGCACGCTCGTCAATCACACCAATTACAAAGCAACTTCCATGCCACTGAGCCATTCCAGCCCCCCAACACCTCATCGCACGCAATATTCACACAAAACTCCTCTTACAGACAGTTTACAGGCAGACATTCATTTCCAAACGCCTCTACTTCTGGAGTAGCTGCCTACCAGTTCCACCAAAATAATAAAGCACCCGAACGCGCGTCCGGGTGCCCTTTGTTTGATCACCTACGAACGATCAGTTCGCGACACACACACCACTACTTTTACCAGAACTCTTCGCGCAGATCTGACCGCAACAATCACTGTCATAAACACAGGTATCACCCGTCACCAGACAACGATTCAGTCCGCACTTGCCCTGATCACAAAGCATCGGCGCACAACAATCGCCCGAAGCACCACAGGTTCCATCCACTTTCACACACTGATTGCCTGGATCTGTACCAGGCGTACTGGGATCACTTCCCGGGCAACTTTCCCCAACCCGCAGAATCTGCCGATCATAATGAACATCAAGCCCGGCCGTCACCTCAATACCCTTCGCGAAAACGCCTCCATAAATCTCGACAAGCGCGGTCGACTTCACAATGCCAGGGTAAACATACAAAAACCCGCCAATATCCATCCCACCCGTCACCTGCAATCCACCCGAGCCGCTCAAATAAAGACGCGTCGCTGCCGGATAATGCTTCGATCCAAACGAAAAACCAGACGTCACACTGATATTTCCATCGATAAACACGTCGATTTCCGCGTCCGGCATCGCCTTGATCGTCACCGCACTCGTCCCCGTCACATTACCCTTGATATACAAAGCCGTCCGACCATGCGCCACAATCGTCGTCCCACTTACCGAGTCGATCCCCTCCAAAAAGTAATTTCCACAGGGCAAATCCAACCGCTTTACCGTACCGTTTCTGCCCAGCGCCTTGGAATCCAACCCGATCGATGCATTGTCATTATTGGCGCGCCGCGCTTCCACGATCGCTGCAATCGGCACAATCTGTTCATCCTCACACGAGCACGGATCTGGAACCACCACCGGCGCCCGCACCAGACTCTGATACGTTGCGTTACCCGTCATCGGCGCCCCCACCGGAATCGTCAGCGTACCACCCACCGCAAAATCCCGACCGACCGTATAGCCACCAACCGCCGCGTCCCCTCCCACCTGAAATCCGCTCCCAAGCATCGTCGTGCCAGCAACCTGCAGGTCAATCGCCGTCTTACCTT
>JBEBSM010000013.1:0-22814 GCA_040394315.1 Lujinxingia vulgaris | reverse complement strand
CTGCGGCTGGGCGCGGTTTTGCCGGGAGACTGGCGCGTTTTGAGTGCGTTGGAAGTCGATGGTTTGTGGGCGCAAGCAGGTTCCGAATACAAGTCTATGGATCGACGAGTGGGCGCATTGCAGCGGCTGGCGCAGAGCATGCGGGCGAACGAAAAGCCGGATTTACGGCTCGAAAATTGGCTTGAACAACAAAATTAAGTGGGGCGGGATTATTCAGCCGTGGATGCTATGTTATTGTATTCGTTACCTGTTGATGGGATGCGTCCTGTCTTCAGGGTTCGGGTTTCACCGCCCGGACGACGAATCATTCGTCTAAAACACCGTGTTCGGGACCGGCACTTGATCGCGGTGGTTGCGAGTAGGAAATCGCGAAACGGGTATGCCGTAAAAGGAGGTGATCCAATGGATTGTTCGTGTATAAGTTCGGCTGGTGAGGTAGTGCGCTTCTAGCTGCTACTCGGCTTTTTAGCGTTTCTGTTTTGTGCATGAGGCTGATGATTTATCTGATCATTGGCGAAGCAGAAGCTCTGTGACTTGAAGTACGAAGTGAGTCGCAAACGCTAGAAGTTTCCTCAAATACTATCGCCCTTGCGTGGCTTCGGTTTTGCCGAGCCGAAAAGACCTCATAGCGGTCACGCAAGGGTTTTTTTGTGCCTGAAACCGGGCAAGTTTTTGGTGGTGAAGTGGATCGGAAAGCCGCGCAAAAAATCGCAAATGAAATCGGATCTAAGAATCCGGAGATCAGGGTTGCGTGCTCGTAAGTTATTTTGTTCGTTGGTTAATTTGCGCTTTTTCCCCGGGGCGCTTGGTGAAAGTTAGCGATTAACCGGCAGCGAAAACTCCCAGATATCATTTGGGCTAATCTCGGGGAAAATTACACTAAAGAAGCACTCGCCGGCGCGTTCGCCGCGCAGGGAAAACGTATTTTTTTCGTGTGGTTTGATGACAAATTGATCGCTAGTGGAGTTGGCGCTGGAGCAGATGTGGGGTGTTTCGATCACGACTTCCATGGTGAAATTGTTGCATACTGGCCAGAAAGGTTCGGTTATGGTTTCCGCGAACAGTTGGATTTCGGTGACCGAGTCTACAGTTAACGTGTTATCGATCGGTAAAAAGTCGATGAGCTCTCGACTGACGATTTGCACGCCGAGCGGTTGTCTTTTTCCTGCCTGATTGTTGAATTGTGGGGAGAGTCGGATGGAGCCAACGGAGTCGAAGGCCGGCAATTTGAAGTTTGCCTCGTCGCAGCGGACGGAGGGCTCGATTTCGGCAGGCTCGACCTGTACCGAACATGCTTTGGATTGTCCGACGAGTACGCGGCCTTTGTTGGAGCGCATGAACTCAAGGTTTACCGGGGCTCCCACGAGATAGGCTGCGTTGGCAGCGTTGGTGCAGGTGTGCTCGAGTGATACCTGGCGAGTGTCGATGACTTCGAAGGGGAACTCGTCTTCCTTTTGGCCTTTCGCCGTGGTTGCCTTAACGGAGATTTTCGCTTTTCCTTCGCGCTCGCTGATAAGCTGGATTGTGTTCTGGGCGCGTGTATTGGGTTGGACCGTAATGGCTTTTTCGTTGCTCGAATGAACGGAGTCGATGCGTTGGACGGGATTGCTGTCCATGTCCAGGACAAACATCGTTAGTTCGCTGCCTGTTGCTAAGGGACGATTAAATTTCGTGTCGTAGTCTGCCGGCTCATAGGAAAATTGAAAGTTCCCGTTTTCGCCCGCATGGGTGGCGCGGTTGTCGCAGCCATCGCAAGCGATTGTCGTGATACAAATAAAGCCGATTGGGAGCAGACTGATAGCGCGCGGTAGAAAAGGCATAATATTCAACGAAGCAAGAAGTGAAGGAATCAAACGGCTATAAGCGCTCGGACGATTCCATGCCGAGATTATTCAAAACGAGTTGCAAAGTTTTGCCGCGGCGGGAGGATAAGGCAAAATCGGTTTGTTAAAAGCTGGTCAGGTGTTAAAGAAACACCGAGTGAAAATGATTCTTCATCTTTAATAATCATACAATCAAAGAGTGTTTATGTATTCTCTTCCGCAAAGTGAGTTTGAAACACGTCGTCGTGCCGTGATGGACGCGATGGGTGAAGATAGCGTAGCAATTTTTGTTGCGACGCCAGAGCGAATTCGATCGAATGATTCCGCGTATTTGTATCGGCCTTCGAGCGATATTTTGTATTTGAGTGGTTTTCGAGAGCCAGGAACCGTTATTGTGTTGGCTCCGGGCCACAAAGATGGTGAGTTCGTGATGTTCGTGCCGGCGCGCGATCCTCTTTATGAACAGTGGGAAGGGCGTCGTGCGGGGCCGGAAGGCGCGCGTGAGAATTACGGTGCCGATGCGGCGTATACGTTAAGCGAGCTGGATGAGATTTTGCCGAAGTATTTGGCGGATCGGAAGACGCTGCATTATACGCTTGGAAAAGACAGTGAATTTGATGGGCGAGTGACGGGATGGATGAATAAGCTTCGTCATCGTCGTGCTGCGGCGCCGGCGGCGCCGGGGAGTTTGGTGGATGCACGTGATATCGTGCACGAACTGCGATTGTTTAAGAGTGAAGCGGAGCTTGCGTTGATGCGGCGTGCGGCGCAGATTTCAGCGGAGGCGCATAATCAGGCGATGGCGATTTGTCGTCCGGGCATGATGGAGTACGAGCTGCAGGCTGTGATTGAGTATCATTTTAAGAAAAATGGCGGTGATTATCCGGCGTACACGTCGATCGTCGGTTGTGGGGATAATGCGACGATTTTGCATTATGGAGAAAACCGTGACCGGATGAATGACGGCGAGGTTGTCTTAATCGACGCGGGTTGTGAGTGGAATTTCTATGCGGGCGATATTTCGCGTAGTTTTCCGGTGAATGGCAAGTTTACGTCGGCGCAACGAGATATGTATCAGGTTGTTTTGGATGCACAGAAGGCGGCGATTGAGGATATTCGGCCGGGTCTTGCGTATAATCAGATCAATATCAATACGATTCGGCGGCTGACGGAAGGACTTGTACAGCTCGGGGTTTTGAGCGGTTCGGTCGATGAACTTATCGAAAATGGTGCGTTCAAAAAGTATTATCCGCATGGCACGGGTCATTGGCTCGGGATCGATGTTCATGACGTTGGATCGTATTTTGGTCCGGATGGAAAACATCGCGAACTACAGCCGGGCATGGTTTTGACGATCGAGCCGGGCCTGTATATTCCGCATGACGATGAAAATGCGCCGGCTGAAATGCGCGGGGTTGGAATTCGGATTGAGGATGATATTGTCGTAACGGCGTCGGGTTATGAGAATATGACGTCGAGCTGCATCAAGGAAATTAGCGATTTGGAAGCGCACATTGGTTCCGCCAGCTGAGTTTCTCGTAACGGAAATGAAGTATAATTTATTGAATGATATTGTTTTGTGAGATCAGCCCATGACAAATCCGAACGATCCTTTTGAGCCGACACCTCCGCAAGAGTCGTGGGGTGAGCCTACTTCTTCGCCCGAGCAAGGAGCTTCCAACGATTGGAGCCCGTCACCGCAGCCAGGTTACGGGCAGAGCGGGCCGGATGGTTCGATGATGCATGTGCAGGGGGCACCGGGCGGAGGTAGTTCGAACTCGGTGCTTGATAATAACGATATCATTGCGATTATATTGTCTGCGCTGTTTCCGGGGGCAGGACAAATCATGCTGGGGCAGACGACGAAGGGAATCGTTATCTTGGCGGTTTCTCTGGTAAGTTGTTGTATTGGCGGGCTTTTTAACGTTGCTGCGGCCATCGATGCTTATGCGGTGGCGAATGCCAAAAAGAAGCGTGCAGTCGGTGAGTGGGAGTTTTTCCCGGATCTGACAAACAAGTCCTGAAACGCGACGACGGATTTTTATTAGATATATAAAAAAGGCTGCTTCATGAATTTTCATGAAGCAGCCTTTTTTGTTTAGTCGTTGATACAAACGGAGGTTTTTCCGCCACCGGAGCGGTTTTTCTGGCTTTCGCAGTCATAACCGCCGCGACATTCAGATTTATGGCCGCAAACGGGCAGACAAACACCGCCTTTTGTATCGATGCATGCCGTGTGTGGCGGGCACTGGTCGTGGGAATTACACGAGACCGAGCAACTGCCGCCGGGGAACTTGCTGTCATTTAAACACTTTCCGCCGGGTGGGCAGTGGTCGTCATGATCGCAGGGAGCACCGATGGCGTCGCCGGCTGAATCGTTGCAGGCCTGTGAGAAAAAGGCGCCGGAGAACAGAAGCGTTGCGAACAGTATCAATCGGGTAGTTTTCATTATATTACTCAAAGTAATTCAGACGTTGTTGGTTCTTCGGTTAGCTTGCCGGTCTGAACGTTCCAGAGTCGGGCATACAGACCGTTTTGGGCAAGTAGCTCGTCGTGATGGCCGAACTCGGCGATACGTCCGGCGTCTAGCACGATGATACGGTCGCAGTTTCTCACGGTCGAGAGGCGATGAGCAATGAGAATCATTGTGCGGGTGTGGGCAATGCGTTCAAGTGAGCGTTGAATGGCGGCTTCGGTTTCGTTGTCGACGGCCGAGGTTGCTTCATCGAGGATCAAGATCGGCGGATCTTTGAGGACAGCACGCGCGATGGAAACACGTTGTTTTTGGCCGCCGGACAGTGTTTCACCACGTTCGCCGACGATGGTCTGGTAGCTTTTGGGAAGTGCATAAACGAAGGGATGGGCTTCGGCGACTTTTGAGGCATGGAGAACGGCTTCTTCATCGGCGTCGAAAGTTCCGTAGGCGATATTGTCGCGAACGCTTCCCGAAAACAGATAGGTTTGCTGGCTTACCAGGCCAATGCTGCGGCGTAGATCTCCGAGGATAACATCGGCAATGTCGATGCCGTCGATGGTTATTTTTCCCTGCTGCGGATCAAAAAAGCGCAGCAATAAATTGATGAGTGTTGATTTCCCGGCGCCGGTTGCGCCGACAATTCCGATGGAGGAGCCGGCGGGAATCGTCAGGTCAAAGTTTTTGAGAACAGGTTCGCGGCCGGGATAGCTGAAGGTGACGTTGTCGAAACGAATTTCGCCTTTGGTGTGCTGGATGGCGAGGCTTTTTTGACCGTCGCGGATCTGGATAGGCGTTTCGAGCAGGTTGAGAACACGTGTGGTGGAGGCCATTGCGCGCTGGTAGAGGTCGAAGGTCTGGCCAAGGCGCGTGAGGGGCCAGAGCAGGCGTTGGGTGAGGAAAACCAGGACGCTGTAGGTTCCGACAGCGAGCTGGCCTTCGACGACGAGGTGGCCGCCGTAAACGAGCGTGGCGGTGAAGCCGACGACGATTGCCATGCGGATGAGCGGTGAGAAGGCGGAGCTGAGTACGATCGCGCTTTTGTTGCTTTCTTTGTAGGCCTGGCTGAGCGAATCGATGCGTTTTACTTCGTATTCTTCGGTCGCAAAGCTCTTAATCGTTGCGATTCCGGTGAGATTATTGGCGAGTTGGCCGCTGAGTTCGCCGACGCGCTCGCGGACTTTTGCGTAGCGAGGTTGGAGTAGTCGCTGGTAGCGAAAAGAGCCCCAGATGACGACCGGGATGGGGAGCATGGCCATCCAGGCGACGGACGGGGCGAGGACAAAGAATGTGGTGCAGATGACGAGTGCGGTGGTGGCGACCTGGATCAAGTCGTTTGCGCCGACGTCTAAAAAGCGTTCGAGTTGATTGACGTCGTCGTTTAAGACGGCCATCAGTCCGCCGGTGCTGGTTTCGTGAAAGTAGGCCATTTCCAGGTTTTGGATGTGTTCGTAGGCTTCCAGACGCATTTCGTGCTGAATGGTTTGCGCTAAGTTTCGCCAGTACCAGCTTTGTAAGTATTCGAAAACGGATTCTGCCATCCAGATAAGTACGGTGACGACGGCAAGTGCGATGAGCTGGTGCATGACATCGACGATGCCGAGTCGTGCGATGAGCGATGCTTCTTGTTCGACGACGACATCGATAGCGGCGCCGATTAAAACGGGCGGGGCCAGGTCGAATACTTTGTTGAGAACAGAACAGACCGCGGCGATGCGGGTGTGTTTTCGGTGTGCGCGCGCGTGTTTAAGTAAACGTAATAATGGATTGGCGGAGCTCGAATCGGTATTCGTTTCGTTCATCAATGTATCCAGGTAGGTGGGGCAAGCGGCGGGAAGGCCGGGGTTTTGGAGCTGAACTCGCTGTAGAAAGTGCTCAGCAGACAGCGCGGCGCAGTCTATCGAAGGTGTTTTTGCTTGTCATCCGTGTTGTATTTTCAAGGAATGGGTTGCTATAACGAAATGTGTGTTTAAGTGTTGGGCTCGTCTGTTCAGGCGGGTTGTAGTGATAATAAATGAAATGGAGAGCTTCAATGTTGAGTAAATTCCGCACAAAATCGCTTTTTCTTGTAATTTTGATCGCATCTTCTTTTACTGTGATGGCTTGTGGTGGCAGCAAATCTGCACCGGACGAACAACCGGTAGAAACTGCAATCGATGAGACGGAAGAAGCCGTCGAAGAAGTGGAAGACGAGGTTGTGGAGGAGATGTCGGGGCGTGTTGCTCGTGCGAAAATGATTTCTGGCAGCGGCGAGTCGTTGGGAGAAGTTACGTTTACGCAGACGGATGATGGCGTTCAGATAACGGGTGATATCGCCGGGTTGGGTGAGGCCGGTTCTCGTGGATTCCACGTTCACGAATTCGGTAAATGTGACGGGCCTGATTTTATGTCGGCCGGCGGTCATTTTAATCCGGCAGGCCATCAGCACGGGGCGCCGGAGAATGCACCGGAAGCGCGTCATGCCGGGGACTTCGGAAATATCGAGATTAATGACGATGGCGGCGCAAACCTTGATCTGAAAGATCATGTCATTACGCTGAAGGCCGGCGAAAATAATATTGTCGGCCATGCGCTGATTATTCATGCACAGCAAGATGATCTGACCAGTCAGCCGACAGGCGATGCGGGCGCGCGTGCAGCCTGCGGAATTATTGAGCTGGTTGAATAAGTCACAGTCATATCAAGCACTCAATTTTGAGTGCTGAATGACAAAAAAGTCTGCCTGCGCTGCTTTTGAAGTGTTTTCGTTCAAAAGTTATGTGCAGGCAGACTTTTTTTATTGGAAACGGCTTAAAATGAACGAACAACTTCAATCACGCGGTCGAGTTCATACGTGGTCAGTTCGTGATAAATCGGAAGCGCGAGGATCTGGTCGGCGACGCGGTTGGCGATTGGAAATTGGTCGCGGTCATAACCCAGATTTGCAAAGCACGGTTGGCGGTGTAGCGCGAGTGGGTAGTAGATCATGTTGCCGATTTGGTGCTGGTCGAGATGTTGTTTGAGCGCATCGCGATCGTTACTGAGAATACAGTATTGATTGAAGACCGACGTGTTTTCCGGCGCGATGGTGGGCGTGGTGATCGTGGACAGGTCTTGGAAGGCGGCGTCGTAACGGGCTGCGTTTTGTTGGCGGGCGTGTGTCCAATCGCTGAGATGCGGTGTTTTGGCGTGCAAAACTGCTGCCTGGATCGGGTCGAGGCGAAAATTGCCACCGATAATGGAGTGAAAATACTTGGGGTTTGCGCCGTGTTTGCAGATTGTGCGCAGACGATTGGCCAGATCTGTTTGTTGGGTGACGATGAGGCCGCCGTCGCCAGCGGCGCCGAGGTTTTTGCTGGGGAAAAAGCTAAAACAGCCGGTTGCGCCGAAGCTGCCGGCGGGTTTTCCGGCGTGGGTCGCATCGATGCTCTGGGCGGCGTCTTCGATGATGGCGATTCCAAACTCACGGGCGATGGGCACGATTTGGGTCATGTCGGCCATCTGTCCAAAAAGGTGGACGGGCAAGATTGCGCGTGTTCGGCCGGTGATCGCAGCTTCGATCTGTGTGGGATCAAGATTGAAGGTTTGTGGGTCGATATCGACAAAAACAGGGCGTGCGCCAAGGCGTGCGATGCAGCCGGCCGGGGCAAAAAACGTAAATGGCGTGGTGATTACTTCGTCGCCAGGCCCGATTCCGAGCGCCATGAGCGAAGCGAGCAGCGCGTCGGTGCCGCTGGAAACGCCGATCGCGTGCTGCGTGGCCGTTCGTTGGGCGAGTTGTTCTTCGAGCTCGTTGACGACGGGACCGCCGATGAGGATTTGTGAATCGAGCACGGCGTCGACGCGGTTGCGGACATCGTCGCGAATGGCAGCGTATTGACGTTTCAGATCGAGAAAAGGAACGGGTTGCGTCATGGTTTTTGCTCGTCGGAACGGACGTCGTTGCAGATCAGTGTGCGTGCCTGGAGCGTGTAACTTGTGTTGCAGCTTTTGCATGTCGTGTTTGGTTGCGGATGATGCAGACGCTCGCCGCAGCGGCACATCCAACCGATGGCGTGCGCGGGATTTCCGACGACGAGTGCAAAGTCAGGGACGTCGCGTGTGACGACAGCGCCGGCGCCGATAAAGCAGTAGCGGCCGAGTGTTACGCCGCAGACGATCGTTGCGTTTGCGCCGATGGTCGCACCCTGGCGAACGAGTGTTTTGGCGAACTGGTCTTTTCTGGAAACATGGCTGCGCGGATTGGTGACGTTGGTGAAAACCATGCTTGGGCCGCAGAAAACATCGTTTTCGAGGGTGACGCCGTCGTAAATGGAGACGTTGTTCTGGATTTTAACGCCGTTGCCGATTTGAACGTTGTCGGCGACGAAAACGCCCTGGCCAAGCACGCAATCGCTGCCGATCTGGGCTGATTTGCAGACGTGAACGAAGTGCCAGATGCGGGTGTTGTTGCCGATGGTCGCGCCGGAGTCGATGATGCTCGACGGATGTGCCTGGAAAGTCATGAAAAAGCCTTGCTAAAATTCAAAGGGGAGGGTGACGCGGCGATCTTCCTGGATAGAACGATACGCGGCGATGATAATTTCCAGCGATTTCAATCCTTCGCGTCCGTCGGTTCGGGGCGTGCCGCCGTTTCGCAGGACTTCGAAAGTGTCGCGGTAATATAAGGAGTGTCCAGCGCGGAGCGTGGCCAGGGTGTGCTCGGCGCTTTCGCTATCCTGGGTTGTGGCATTTTGTGCGGGTTCGGGCGAATCAAACTCCCAGTGATCGACGCGATTACAGGCTGTGCCGCCGAGTTTTACGGTGCCTTTTTCGCCTAAAATCGTGACCGTCGTTTCGAAGTTTCTCGCATAGCTGAGCATGGTAACGCTCATGTTTCCAAGAGCGCCGTTTCGCCAGCGAACATTCATGACCGCGGAGTCTTCGACTTCGATATTTCGGGCGAGTGTGCCGCCAAAAGCCTGGACACTTTCGATCGGACCGACCAGCCAGGTCAATAAATCCACATAATGACTCGCCTGATTCATCAATGCGCCGCCATCATGTTCCCAGGTTCCGCGCCAGGCTGCGGAATCGTAGTAATTTTGTGGGCGCGTCCAAAACACGTTGATATCGACCATGAAGATTCGTCCGAATCGGTTTTGATCGATGGCTGTTTTGAGTTTTTGAAGCAGCGGATTGAAGCGAATTTGTTTGATGACAAAGAGTTTGACATCGGCCTGGTCGCAGGCGTGAACCATCTGGAGTGCGTCGTTCCAGCGTGTTGCCATGGGTTTTTCGGTCATGACGTGGCAACCGGGCTGAGCGGCCTGGATGGATTGTTCGGCGTGCAGCGCGCTGGGCGTGGCAAGTACAACGAGTTCGGGTCTGGTTTGCGCGAGAAGATCTGCGAGGTTTTCGAACGGTTCTACAGAGCCTGGGCGCGTGCTGGCGAATCGAGCAGCGGCGGCGCGCGCGTCCGCATCGGCGTCGCAAACGGCGATAAGTTCAAAATTTTCTGCCAATCCGCCCAGGGCTTCGAGATGTTTTTGGGCTACGCGACCACATCCGACGAGGGCTGTCTTGATTTTGGCGTTGTGAGAAACCTGCGATACATCAAGCATAATAAAAGTTCTTTTGTGGACACTTTGGATTGCGCACGCAGTTTGCAATGCGCGGATTGCTTGGGAGATACACGTAAAAAGCTTTCTAATACAACCAGATTTCAAACTAGCTGGTCAGGAAGTGGGGTGAGCAGTGTGATAATAAGATGCGGAATAAAGGCGTAGGTCTGCGGGCTTAGGAGATGTTGTGAAGCTCTATGCAGAACTTGCACTGCTGACAAAAGTCCTCTAGGTTATGCGTCGCGCGCCGAAAAGATAAAAAATATGAAGTTTGAAGCACGCCAATATTCCTACAAAATTGCATCTTATAGTAGCTTTTCATCCTATGACTCTCCAAGAATTCGAAATGACGCCAGTATTCGTGCTCCGCGGACTATTTTTAGTCCTGGCGGTTGTGTGGATGTTGCTGCCTGAACAGGCTGTGGCGTATTCAAATTCTGCGGAATCGCAGTTGATGCCGTTTGCGGGTTGTGCCGATTTTGGCATGGCCGAGCCGATGGCATTGAATGCGCGCTCAAAGCAGACGTTGGCGGGATCGTTTTCGTCCGCTGCAGAGCTTCGTGCGGCATTTACGCCGTGTGAGGGCGAAGGTCGGGATGCAGATCCGCAATACAATATATGTTTTGAGGGAAATCCTGCGCCGATTTCGACGCTGCCGCATTTGCTGGCTGGATTGCAGGCTGAGCGTGCATCGTCGCTGATTTTGAGTACGGCTTCCGGTATTTTGGAATCGCAGACGGTAAAGAATCTCTCAATTGATTTTGAAAAACGAATTGTAGTTGTGCCGAGCAATGCGGGGCGTCGTGTGCCGCCCTACGATCGCGGTGCGACCTGTTCGACCAGCGGCGATCAATGCAGCTCATTGCCGGGATTGCCGGGAAGTATTGAGTTGGCGAGTGGTGTGCCGGTGATGCTGCCCAATACGATGGATCAGGCGTTGAAGCCGGATTTTTTGGGTGAGACGGATTCCGAGCAGGAATTATGGGCGCGCCTGCGCGTTGGACCTGCGATTGGACACGGCCTGCGTCTGGAGCGGCCGCCGATCGAACTTTGATGTTCGGCTGCAAATAATTTTGTGAAATCAAACTAAAAACGCGACATCAGGCTTGCTTACATCTATGTTGGCAGGCTATGCGGCCACGTTACGCTCAAACCAGCGTAACTGGTCTGTTAAAAAACATTTGGAGAAATTTACTATGGCAAGTGAACAAGGTAAAAGCAGCGGCGGAATAGCGATGGTTGTCATCGCTGTGGCGTTGGTTGCATTCGTTCTTGGATTTTTTGTAGGCAGCAAAAACGTTGATCCGGCTGGAAATGCTCCGATGGCAGCGGTTGGTTCGGCGAATTCGCCGGGCGCTGGTGGCGTTGCTGCTGGTCTGGACGGATCGAAAATTCCTCTTTTGGACAGCCCGGTTCGCGGTAACGTGAACGCGCCGATTACGATTGTGGACTTCTCAAGTCTGCAGTGCCCGTTCTGTGCACGCGGAAACGACACGCTCAAGCAATTGGTTGAGAAATATCCGAACGATGTGCGCATCGTTTCGAAGAATTTCCCACTTGGATTCCAGGCACAGTCGCCAGCAGCCGCCAAGGCCGCTATGGCAGCTGGTGAGCAGGGCAAGTACTGGGAAATGAAAGATCATCTTTTCAAAAACATGTCGCAGTTCCGCAGCGCTGACATGACCGACCTTACGGCAGGTTATGCAAAAGAGCTTGGTCTGGATGTTGAGAAATTCAAGGCTGACCTGAAAAAGCCAGAATACGATGCAATCATCAAGCGTGATCAGGACCTGGGCGCATCGCTCGGTGTTCAGGGAACGCCGCATTACTTCGTAAACGGCGAGCGCGTCAGTGGTGCACAGCCTGTTGAAGCATTCGAAGCTATTGTTAAGCGTCAGCTTGGCGAAGCGAAAACGATGCTCGCTGCTGGCGTTAGTCGCGATGCTCTGTACAATGAGATGGTTGCCAAGAATTTCAAGGCTGAGCCATCTGCCGCTGCTGCGGATGCTCCGGCACCAGCACCAGCAACCGAAGTCCACATGGTTCCTGTGCGTCCAACGGATGCAGTCAAGGGTGACAAGGACGATTATCTTGTAACCATCATGGAATTCTCGAGCTTTCAGTGCCCGTTCTGTGCACGTGGTGCCGAGACGCTTCGTGAGCTTGCGGTAAAATACCCGAAAAACGTTCGTTTCGTTTACAAGCACTTCCCATTGTCGTTCCAGGCTCAGTCCGAGCCAGCCGGTCGCGCAGCTGTTGCAGCTGGTGAGCAGGGCAAGTTCTGGGAAATGTACGACCAGATCTATGAGAACCAGCGTAACCTTGCGAAAGCAGGAATTTTCGAAGAAATGGCAACGAAAGTTGGCCTGAATATCGAAAAATTCAAGAAAGACATGGATTCACCTCAGGCTGCTGAGCGCGTCAAAACTAACCAGGCTGATGGTTCGGCTGCTGGTGTGAGCGGAACGCCTGCATTCCTTGTCAACGGAATCAAGCTGGTTGGTGCGAAGCCTGCTTCTGATTTCATCGTTGAAATCGACAAGCAGTTGGAAATTGCTGCTAAGATCAAGAAAGAGAAAAACCTGAAGGGTGACGCGCTTTACGCTGCTGTTGTTGAGCACAATAAAGCCAACGCTCCGAAGGCCGCTGCAGCTCCTGCAGCTCCTCCTGCTCCGGCAGCAAAGGTCGATGCAAAGGATCTGGTCATTGGTAAGTCGCATGTTCAGGGACCGGCCAACGCTCCAATCACGATCTATGAATTCTCGAGCTTCCAGTGCCCGTTCTGTGCACGTGGTGCAGAAACCCTTCGTCAGGTCGTGAAAGAATATCCTGGCAAGATCAAGATCGTTTACAAGAACTTCCCATTGGCATTCCAGGCACAGGCTGAGCCAGCCGGTCGTGCAGCTCTTGCAGCCGGTCGTCAGAACAAGTTCTGGGAATACTACGACCTGATTTATGCAAACCAGGGCAAATTGCGTGAAGACGGAACGTTCGTTGCCTGGGCCAAGGAACTTGGTCTGAACATCGAGAAGTTCGAAAAAGACATGGCCGATCCGGCAATCGCCGAGCAGGTCAAGTCCGAGCAGGCCGAAGGAAGCAAAATCGGCGTGCAGGGAACTCCAGCGTTCTTCATCAACGGAACGCGTCTGGTTGGTGCTCAGCCAATCGACAAGTTCAAAGAAGTTATCGACGCAGAACTTGCCAAGAAATAATTTTTCCTGGTGAACATCGCGCTACTTGTTAGAAGTGGCGTGGTTTTCTAAGTATCTGTTTTAAAAGAGCCCGCAGCCATTTTGAATGGCATGCGGGCTTTTTTTGTGCTCAGATAGCGAACTGTTTTGGGGTAAAGATGATAAATAAATGGAGTTTATAGCGTGAAGTTTTCCAGAGTGAAAAGTGTATTGCCATCGATGATGTTGGCCGGTGGCTTATTGTTGGCGGGTTGTTCGTCGGCGCCTGTTTCGAAAGATGGCAACGCGAGTGAACAGCAGGCAATGGTTGTAAAAAGTACGGTCATCGATAGCGAAGTATTGCCGGTCGGCGATAGTCCGATTCTGGGCAATATCAATGCGCCGATTACGATTATTGATTTTTCAAGTCTGCAGTGTCCGTACTGCGCACGTGGCAATGAAACGTTGAAGCTCGTGCTGGAAAAGTATCCGGACGAAGTACGCATTGTTTCCAAGAGTTTTCCGCTGGGTTTTCAGATGCAGTCAAAACCTGCTGCGAAAGCGGCGCTGGCGGCAGGCGAGCAGGGGAAATACTGGGAGATGCGGGATCTATTGTTTGAAAATATGGCGAGTTTTCGCGGTGCCGATATGGGTGCACTGACGGCGGAACTGGCCGGGCAATTGGGGCTTGATGTCGAAAAATTCATGGAGGATTTTAAGAGTCCTGAAATTGACGTGAAAGTCCTGGAAGATCTGGAGCTAGGCGCAACGCTTGGTGTGCAGGGAACGCCTCATTATTTTGTAAACGGCATTCGTGTAAGTGGCGCGCAACCGCTGCGGATGTTTGATGCGATTATCAATCATTTGCTGTTGGAAGCAGAGGAAATGGTCGAATCAGGCACGAGTCGTGACGCGTTGTATAGCGAGTTTGTGAACAAGTACTACGAACCGGTTGCGCCTCGGGATAATGGTCCGGAGGAGGAAGCGCCGGCGGCGAAAATTGGGCCGGATGATCTGCATATCGGAGATTCCTACACAAAAGGCCCGGAGGATGCACCGATTGTGGTGTACGAATTTTCGAGTTTTCAGTGTCCGTTTTGTAAGAAAGGCGCCGGTACACTCAATGAGCTGATGGCGATGTATCCGGGTAAAATTAAGCTCGTTTATAAGAATTTTCCGCTTAGTTTTCAGGCGCAGTCGGAGCCGGCCAGCCGTGCGGCATTGGCGGCCGGTCGACAGGGTAAGTTCTGGGAAATGTATGAACTGATTTATGAAAATCAGACCAGTCTGGCTGAAGAAGGTATTTTTGAAAAGTTGGCGAAAGAGGCCGGACTGGATATGAAAAAGTTTGAAAAAGATATGAACGATCCGGCGATTGCTGCGCAGGTAAGGCTTGAGCAGGGTGAAGGTGCAAAGGTTGGCGTGAAGGGAACGCCGGTGTTTTTTGTCAATGGAACACGTTTGGTGGGCGCTCAACCGATTGAAAAGTTTAAGGAAATTGTCGATGCAGAATTGGCCGGTGAATAATCCAAACAAACAGACCCTGACTTGAGCTGTGCATAAGTAATGTGTGTTGCTGTTCGGGTAATTTAAGTCAGATCATGATAGATTGGTTTCGGGATCGTTGGTCGGCGATGTGGATGCTAGCGAGGATTTAGCGATGGTAATGATGGTATTGATCTGGGTTGCGATTGGCGTCGTTGTAACGGCGGCAGTTATTCTGGGATCGAAATCGAAGAGCGGGCTTGCTCGTGGTCTGGTGAAAGCGCGTGCCACGGGTGAAGTTGGCGGGTTGGTTGCGGCGATCGAGGCCAGTCCGGTGGCGTCCAGAGCGACGTTGTGGGATCAGGCAATTGGCGCGCTCTGGGCAGATTATGCGCGTGAGGCAGCGACGAATCTGATCATGGCAGGCGCGCAGCGAAGCGATGCAGATATTTTGCAATACTGGATTCAGCGCGTGATGGAAGTCGAGCCGGAGATTGCGGAAGCGTATTTTAGCGAAGATTTTCTTGCCGAGCATTTTCGTCCACAGGTTGCTGCGGGTTGTGGACGATGCGGTTGTAGCTGATTTTCGTACATAAATGATCGGAAGACGTGTCTGCGGGCTTTGCAGGTATGTTTTGCAAATAAAAAACGTGTCGGCGAATGTCGCAGACACGTTTTTTATTTGTCGCAGACCGTTGCCGGATCAGAGAATGAAGATCGAAAGGATTCCGGCGATGAGTACGGGCAAAAGACCGAGTGCGACGTAGGAAGCGAGTTTCTTGGTGCCGACGAAGAGTGTCAGGCCGGTTTTGACGACGCTGTTGGATAGAATTGCGACGATAATTCCCTGGGTGGCCAGCGTGTCGGAGAGTGCGCCGGAGCTTGCCATGCGGGCCAGCGTCAGGCTGATGGCGTTGTTTTCTGCGATGCCGCCAAAGAACGATGTGACGTAAATTGCGGAATCGCCGTAGGTACGTTGAAGAACGCTTGCGACGCCGATGATGACGATAAAAATCAGGGTTAATTTGATGGCGGGGACAAGCTCAAAGGGGTTTTCGAGTTCGAGTTGGTTTTCCTCATCGGACTCTTCGTCGGGCACGTCTTTATCGCTATCTACGGGTGTGCTGGGGAAGTTTTTGCGCAGTCGATACCACGTGAAGCCGACGACGAAGATGCCGGGAATGGACATGATCAGAAACGGAATCCAGAGCGTTTTGAGTAGATCTGCATTGACGAGTCCGACGGTCGTGGTGACGCGCACAAACATGAAAGAGTTTGCGATAAAGATGGCAAGTGCTGCGCTGATAAGCATTTTGGGAGAGTCGGGTACTTTTTTGACCTGACGGGACATGGCCAGCGTGACAGCCGTGCTGGAAGCCATGCCGCCGAGGATACCGGTGAGGATGAGGCCGCGCCCGGTGCCAAGAAAACGGATCGCAAAATAGGCTAAAAAGCCGATTCCGTTGATGAGGACAACGAGCAGCCAGATCTCGCGCGGATTGTAGATGCCCCAGGGATCGACGGGTTGTTTGGGTAGCTGGGGGAGTAAAACGACCGTGACCAGCAGGAGTTTCATGGTCGAGAGGATTTCTTCGGTCGTTAACAGGTTCACCATACGGTGGGTGACGCGTTTGACCGACAAAATACTTGCGACGATTACGGCGACACTGGCTGAAAACAGTGGAAAATCGGGTGTCATCGCGCCCAGAACAAAGACAAGCAGCGCGGAAACCTGGGTTGTGATGCCAACGCCGTGTGCCATGCGGTGGCGCTCAAGCCAGAAGAATGCCAGCAAGAGCATTACGTATCCCAGGCCGGTGATGTAGGGCAGGGCGGGGATGACATCTTGAGCGACGACGGAAAGAGTTCCGAGCAACGCCGAGAGTGCAAAGGTGCGCATTCCCATGCCACCCAACCCGGAGTCCGGGTCGTGGTGGCTTTGCCGCTCCAGGCCGACGATTCCGCCGATGCCCAGGCTGATGATGATCATTTTGAAGAGTTGCCAATCTAGAGCAGGTTCGAGCGGCACGTGAAGCCTTTGAAATTAATAAGTTTTTTCCAGGACTTGTACGCTGCATCGGGATGCTTCGCATGAATAAAACGACAAGGCAATTTCCTGGCGATCGTTGATGGCGGTAGAAACGCCGTAGGCGTCGGATGTGAAGGCAGTCTCGGTGGTCCACTGTCCTCGGTGCGTGCGTCGTGCCACGCGCAGACTGTTGGTATCCTGATTATGATAGGCAACGAACAGTGTGCCGTCGTCTCCTTCCACCATGGAAGAGAAGTAGGTTACGCGTTCGCCGGAAAAGACTTTTCGCTCGCGCGTGAGGTTTTGCATATCACCGCAGGTAACGATGAGCGTTCCGGCTTCGGAGCTGCTGCTCATGCAGAGGTCGCCGTTTCGGCGGATGAGCAAGGAGCTAACCAGGTGATCTTCGGGCAAATAGGAGCGCTGTGTCCACTTGTTTTCCGAAAGACTGTAGCGCGCCAGTCCGTAGGCGCCGCTCTGGCTGCGGCGATGCACGAGATAGAGATTGAATTTATTGTCCGCGCGCAGTCCACGCTCGAATGCGGCCGAATAGGCTTCGGCAAGTTGTGGCAGTTGTTGCCAGCGTGGAGCGACCGAGGCGGTATTGTAGACAAGAAAGTCTACGGTCGATGTGAGTCGGTGTGCGAAACTCACATAAAATCGTGCACGGTCGCGGGTAACGTCAAAACCGTCGTTGCCGCCGCCGCGAAGTCCAAGAGACTCGACGTTCCAGGAGCCGGTGGAGTTTCTTTGCGCAACTTTTAGATAATTATCGGCCGGATCTGGATAAACAGCTATCGGTTCTTCGGGATTGATAACTTCTAAGCCGAAGATTCCTTCATGTTCTTGCACGGTTTTGCGCGTCCATCCGCGGGTAACCGGGCGGCGTGCGATGGTCAGGTTCGGCGTGTTGCAAAACATGTCGGTGCAGCTGTGGTAACCGAGCCACATCGTGCCGTCGTCGTCGACAACCAGACTTGTGCGATCGTTTAACGCGTGTGTGAGCGAAAAGTTTGTGTCAACCACTTCCGTCGTCCACTCGCCTTCATTCCAGTCGGTATCGCGTTCAACATCGGGCGGTACCCAGGCGTCGGGCACTTCCGGCTCGGCGTCGAAATCGATATCGATATCGAATTCCTCAAAAATGTCTTGATGTTCATCAACGTCATTGAAATAGCCGGCGTCGATGTCGATCGGTATTTCGACATCCGGGTAGGGTTCGAAAAACGTCCAGTTTGCGTTTTCCTGATCGCTACAATCGCAGCTTGCCAGCGGGAGCAATAATAATAGCCATAACAGACGTTGAGATTTCATGGGGAGCCTTGAAAAGAATCAATCAGAAACTGGTAATTTTAACTGGGTATCGCTGCATTTTAACATATTTGGTGCGTGGAGTGACTTACCTGGTGTTAAACCATGCAAAAAATATGACGAGACTTAATAAAAAACGATTCAATTACAAATAAATGACATTGAGTCCAAAAAGGCTGTTCTGCAAGTACTGTGTCATATTTGAGGACTTTCAAGCAAATTACGATGATAAGGGTTGCCAAGATATGCACGAGAACACTACTGTGACCAGAAAATTAAGTGCCAGCGCGGGCGAACCGAAGCCAGCGTCGTCCGGCGCCTTGTTTATCGAACCATTCAATCAAAATTATTAATAATCTGAGGTCCCATGCGAGTTGTAGATCTGATCCGCCACAAACGAGATGGCATTGAGCTCAATCCGGAAGAACTTCGTCAATTGATCGACGGGTATACGAAGGGTGAAATTCCAGATTATCAGATGGCGTCTTTTTTGATGGCGGTCTATTTCCGTTTGATGACGCCGGCTGAATTGAAAGTATGGACCGAAGCGATGTTGCATTCGGGCGAAGTACTGGATTTTTCGGATATCAAAGGTCCCAAGGTCGATAAACATTCGACGGGCGGCGTTGGCGATAAAATTTCGTTGATTCTTGCACCGCTTGCGGCTGCGGCCGGCCTTAAAGTTCCAATGATTTCGGGTCGTGGACTCGGACACACCGGCGGAACGCTCGACAAATTGGAGAGCATTCCGGGTTTTGATGTGAATTTGAGCGTCGAGCGCTTTAAGGAAATGGTCGACCAGTATGGTTGCGGCCTGATCGGTCAAACGGGTGAAATTGCGCCGGCTGACAAAAAGATCTATGCGCTTCGTGACGTGACCTCGACGGTCGAGTGCATTCCGCTGATCGCCAGCTCGATTATGAGCAAGAAACTCGCGGAAGGCATCGATGCACTGGTGTTGGACGTGAAGGTTGGCAGCGGCGCATTCATGAAAAACATCGATCGTGCGCGTGAGCTTGCGCAGACGATGATCGGAATCGGCGGCACGATGAATTGCCAGGTTCGCGCGCTGATTACGGACATGGATCAGGTGCTTGGTCTGACGATTGGAAACAGTCTGGAAATGATCGAGTCGATCGAAACCCTGCGTGGCGAAGGACCGGAAGATATCACGGTTTTGACCATTGAGCAGGTTTTGGAAATGATGGACATGGCCGGCATGGTGACGGATCGCGACGAAACGCGTAAGTATTTGCGTGGATTGCTCGACGACGGCACGGCACTCAAGGTTTTCCGCGATATTATCGAAGCACAGCATGGAGATCCGACGGTTTGTGACGATACAAGTCGTCTGCCGCAGGCAAAGCATACGGTCGAGTTCCTGGCTGCAAAGTCCGGCGTGATTATGCGGATGGATGCACAGCAAGTCGGTATTGCGGCCTGCGATCTGGGCGCTGGACGTCGCACCAAAGAAGACAAGATCGACCATGCTGTCGGACTTGTGTTCAAGAAAAAACGTGGTCAGAAAGTAGAAAAAGGTGAGTCGATTGTGACGATCCATTATAATGATGCAACGAATTTGGAGTCGTGCAAAGAGCGTCTCCTGAATGCGATCGAAATCGGTGATGGACCGGTGGATGATCGTCCGTTGATTTATGAGCGTCTGGTTTAAGGATCGCACGATGAAAGTACGCAGGCGTCATCATGGGTTGGCCGGCTTGAAGTTACTCGCGGTTACCGTGATGACGCTTGCTGCTTTTTCGCTGGCCGTTATCTCGGTGACCGGGTGTGAGCCAGGTAGTCAGACCAGCGAGCAGATGGCGGATACACAGGCTGATAAACAGGTTGAGCCATCGGGTGAGGAAGAAGCCCAGTTTGGAATCGAGCTGGAGGGCGTCGAAGGTGGTTTTTTCGACGATGAATCCCTGCTGGAAGGCGCGGTCGACATTGCGGCCGAAGAAAAAGAAGTCGCATGTGTCGGCGAAGGGCGTGATGTTCGCGGAATCGTACTCGCCCCGCATGCGCAAATGGCGATGAAATGGCAGTTTCCAGACTGGCTGGTTGCAACCGCAGAAGCGTCGCCATTGGAGGGTGAATTACCGGTGGGCGATGTGGCGGTTCGGCTATACCAGGTCGACCGAAAGGGCGTTCAAGTTGGCGAGGATTTCGCTGGCACGCGGACGTCTTCGGGCGGTCGGTTTTGTGTGCGATTGCCAAGAAATATCGAGCCTGGGGCGACGATTATGGTCGAAGCCTCTGCGAAAATGGACGGCAAAGAACTTCGTTTGCGACGATTCTTGATCAATGCCGAAGACGCTGATTTGCATCTCGCGTCTGAGAGTTTTGTGCAGATTTTGCTGGAAAACCGAATCGATCTTACGCAGGCACCGCTGGCAAATCTGATGAATCTCGAAGTTTATTCGCAGACGGCCATTGATTTGCTAAATCCAATCGAGCTGAGCGATGAAGGTGGCATCACGGCCGGCGTAAAGCTGATTAAGAAGACGTTGCTGAGTGATGAGCGGTTTGCGGCAGGACTCAAACGCTTAAAGAAAGTGTCTAAAGCCTCGAAATAATGAGCAAGAAACGACAAACGCGAAGGGTCGCTCGTCGTGTGTACGAGCAATCCTTCGCGTTTGTTGATGAGAGGGCGAATCGGTCCTGCTAATAAGCCGGGTTCTGTTCCAGAATTTGCATTCTGGCGACGATCATTCGTCTAGGCCCAATGTTGCCAGTGGGCTCAAGCGGTTACCTGAGGTCAGCGCAGCGAGAAACCGCGGAGAATATGACCGAAGCCAACATCTCGACCTCTGTTTACCTTGCATCAGGTGGGGTTTACCCTGCAAACGACGTCACCGCCGTCCCGGTGAGCTCTTACCTCACCTTTTCACCCTTACCGTGACATTTATTGCTAAAAATCCCGGCGGACTGTTTTCTGTGGCACTTTCCCTGAGGTTACCCTCCGGTCGGCGTTACCGACCACCCTTCTCTGTGATGCCCGGACTTTCCTCTCGCCCAATAAATTGAGCCAGCGATCATCCCACAGAACCGATTCTGCCGCCCTCGATAGTACTACAAATGACAAAGTGCAACTATTTCTTTGCACTTTGTCATTTGTTTCTCAAATCAGGCTTCGAGCGCTTCTTCTGGGAAGGCATCAGCTGACAACGCGTCTTCCCAGAAGTACAGGATGCGGTTGCAGCTCGGGCATGTTTCCAGGTTTTCGCCGCGTTGTACTTCAATATACTGCTGGGGTGGCAGTTGCATGAAGCAGCCTTCGCAATGGCAGTCTTTGGCGGCTACGATCGCAAGGCCGGGACGTCGGCTGCGAATGAAGTCGTATTTGTAGATTACGCGCTTGGAAACCTGACCGCGTGCTTCTTCACAACGATTTTTGAGACGTTCGATGTTGCTGTCCAGTTCGGCGAGCTGGGTTTCGGCGTCTTTTTTATCGGCGGCGATGCCTTTGCGGAGCTCGACGACTTTTTCTTCTTTCTGGGCAATCGATTTTTCAGTACTTGCGATCGTTGCGGCCAGATGAATGAGTTCTTCCTGGCTTTGTTCGGTCGATTTTTTGAAGGCTTCGATTTCTTTTTCTACGGCGTTGAATTCCTTGGCACTTGCAACTTCGTGGATGCGTTTTTGACGCATATTGAGTTGCTCAGTAACTTCTGCAAGATCGTTCTTTTTGACGACATGCAGGTTGCGGACATCCTCCAGCTCTTCTTTTTGATTGCTGAGGTCGTCAACTAGTTTTTCAAGGAAACCGGTGTTTTCTTCGATCCTCGCAACAATTTCTTGCTTGCGTTGAAGGATTTCATCAAGCTCCAGGTCGTTGTTCTGAAGCTCTCTGAGTAGGGCCAATTGCTGTTTCATTAATTACCTCGCCGATGTGTCGTCCCAAATACAAAAACGCCTGAAGGGAAGCCTTCAGGCGTTTTTGTATCGAAGCGTGCTAATGCAGATGTGCGGTTGCTTTTGTCGAAGCCTGCTAGTGCAGTTCTGCGGTTGCTTTTGTCGAAGCCTGCTAATGCAGTTCTGCGGTTGCTTTTGCTCAAACTAGCGGTTGCTTTTGTTAACTCGAAAATCTTGTGCTGTTTCACGCGTTCCTTCAGTGTTTCATACTGGCCGGAAAAATCAGGCAATTGTATTGCAGCGTTCCAGCTAAAAACGATAGCTGAATGGAGAAAATTCCTCCAAGTGGGCCCACCTGGACTCGAACCAGGGACCAGCCGGTTATGAGCCGGCGGCTCTAACCAACTGAGCTATAGGCCCAATAGCATTGTCGGTTACGTAACCGTCATTGCTAAAGACGAACGAGCAGAAGGCAAGTGGTATTTCATGAATCTTCCTATTGCGCTTCTTCAAAGTACTGTTGCAAAGAATCCGCAAAATCTGGGAGTCTCGCGATGCCGCAGGCGGCAAGCCATAGTACTTAGCGAAGGAAACGGAAAACCGCAAGTTATTTCTGATCAAAATGCGGTGTCGTACCTTCTAAAGGTGAACTCGAAAAAACAAAATGAAAGGAATTGCAAAATAGTACTTGACGAACCCGGAGTGGTTACCTATGGTGCCGCTCTCGATTGGGAACGGGCTTCGGCCTGTAAAGTTACACCCTGAGAGAAACTTACGAAAGGGCGCATAGCTCAGCGGGAGAGCGACGGCCTTACAAGCCGTTGGTCACAGGTTCAAATCCTGTTGCGCCCATCCGATGTTTTCTTTCCAAAACAAAAATCGGGAATTTGTAAGGGGTGGTAGTTCAGTTGGTTAGAATGCCGGCCTGTCACGCCGGAGGTCGCGGGTTCGAATCCCGTCCACCCCGCTTCAAAATGTTGTAAAATGAGTGATTGTTCTTTACAAAACATCATTCACGCAGTAAGTAACAATCTACCACTGGGGTGGTAGTTCAGTTGGTTAGAATGCCGGCCTGTCACGCCGGAG
>JBEBSM010000012.1:0-23051 GCA_040394315.1 Lujinxingia vulgaris | reverse complement strand
CCAAAACGGGGATGATCTCCTCGACTTCTTCCTCGACCGGACGCGCAAGACGCTCTTCAGGAATGAGGTCATCATCAAGCTTGACCGACATATATTTCAAAACGCTATCGAGGATGTTCAGGTTACGCTCGATCTCGTTTACGGTGTTCGGCACGACCAGGTAGCGGTAGTACTGATACAGGCCACGATCATAACGGCGAGATTCGCCCTTGTCGTGAATTTCGTAAGCAAGCTTGCGCTGACCCCAATCATCGAACTTCAGCATATGACCGCCGGTCTGCTCGATAACAGCTTCAACACGATTGCGGATCTTAGCGATATCTTCTTCGCCGGACTCAGGCCGCAAAATGTAGATTGTTTCGTACTCTCTTTGTCTTTCCACTGGCATTGCTACAAACCTCTCGGTTGGTTTGCCCCGTTTCGAATTGAACGGAGCGAGGTTGTTCCGACAACAAACATCGAATTACATACCTAACGATTAATATTGCTCAGCCTGCGCAATCACTGGCTGGTCTTCAACTTGTGCCGAATCTATTTTTGCCACTTCTACCACCCGTTCCACAGGAACTTCGGCAGACACCGGCACATCGGGAACGCTATCTAGCGCAATCAGGGGTGCTAACACAAGTGCAACAACACTCATTAGCTTAATTAATATATTTAAGGACGGTCCAGACGTATCTTTGAACGGATCTCCGACCGTATCGCCAGCTACGGCGGCCTTATGCGCGTCACTGCCCTTGCCGCCATGCGCACCGGCTTCGATGTATTTCTTGGCATTATCCCAGGCTCCGCCGGCATTTGACATAAATAATGCCATTGCCACGCCAGAAGTCGTCACGCCAACCAGCACACCGCCCAGAACCATCGGACTCCAGAAACCGGCCGCGACCGCCACACCGATTGCCAGAACACCCGGCATAATCATTTCTTTGAGTGCAGCATCGGTCGATATCTCCACACAGCGCGCGTAATCCGCCTTGCCTGTGCCGTCAAGCAGGCCTGGAAGCTCTCGGAATTGCCGCCGAACCTCATCGATCATCGCATTCGCGCTGCGGCCTACCGCCTTCATCGTCATCGCACTGAACAAAAACGGCATCACCGCTCCGACAAACACTCCGATCATGACCAGCGGATTGAGCAAATCGATGTTCGGCAAATTCGCCTGCTGACTGAAGGCTGCAAAGAGAGCCAGAGCCGTAAGCGCTGCAGATCCGATGGCGAATCCCTTCCCGATCGCAGCCGTAGTGTTGCCCACCGAGTCGAGTTTATCCGTGCGCTCTCGAACTTCGGGGGGAAGATGACTCATCTCCGCGATTCCGCCGGCGTTATCCGCAATCGGACCAAATGCATCGACCGCCAACTGAATACCGATCGTGGCGAGCATGCCGAGCGCAGCCAGCGCAATGCCGTAGAGTCCACTTGTGAAATACGAAATGCCAATCGCTATCACGATTAACAGCACAGGAATTGCCGTCGACATCATCCCCAGGCTCAATCCTGCAATAATATTTGGCGCGTAGCCCATTTCGCTGTCTTTTGCGATTCCACGCACCGGCCCATAGTGATCGCTTGTATAATATTCGGTCACCAGACCGATCAGTGTTCCGGAAATTAAGCCAGCCAGCGTCGCGTAGAATGGACCAAATTGCGAATAGGTAACGCCGCCCACCGTCACGCCCGCTGCAGGAATCGCCCAATAGACCAGCCCGGCCGTCGCGATTGCCGTCAGTAAAGCCGCAGAGATCGTACCCTTGTTCAGCGCAGCCGCCGGGTTTCCGCCCTCATTTACACGTACCAAAAATGTGCAGGCGATAGAGATCACGATTCCAACCGTTGCGATCATCAATGGCAGCAACAACGGACCGTTGCCGACATGAACGGTGGTCGCATCCACACCAGTTCCCACGATCGTGGTTCCAACCGACCAGGACAAGGCCAGGACCATCGCACCGATGATCGCCCCAACATAGGATTCAAAAAGATCTGCTCCCATTCCGGCGACGTCACCGACATTATCACCGACGTTATCGGCGATCGTCGCCGGGTTGCGCGGATCGTCTTCCGGAATTCCGGCCTCAACCTTGCCCACCAGATCGGCACCCACGTCCGCTGCTTTCGTATAAATTCCGCCGCCAACACGTGCAAATAACGCAATCGAGCTTGCACCCAGACTAAATCCGGTCAAAATCGCCAGAAAAGACGACACGCTTAACTCATACGATCGCAACGCTTCCGCCCCCTGGGTTTCGGCCAGCGCCCGTACATCCGCCGTCAGATCGATTCCGAGCATTGTCGTCAGGCTTAACATCAAAACACCGATCCCTATCAGCGCAAGCCCCACGACGCTCATTCCCATCACAGCGCCGCCTGAAAACGCGATGTGCAGAGCCTCTGTTAATCCCGTGCGCGCGGCATGCGTCGTTCGAACATTGGCCGTCGTCGCGACCCGCATCCCGAAATACCCGGCCAGCGCCGAGCACAACGCACCTACAACAAACGCGACTGCAACCAGCCCCATCGCCGCAGCCGACACTACGCCCGCTCCCCCCTGCCTGTAATACATAAAGCCTAGGATCGGCGCGACGACCGCTACAAAAAGCGCCAGGACCCGGTATTCCTTGGCCATGAAGGCCATCGCACCCTGGCGAATGTAGCCCGAGATTTCGATCATCTCAGGCGTTCCGGCCTCCTGCGTGCTGATCCAGTTTGAACGCATCCATGCAAAAAGCAGCGCAAGAACGCCCGCTGCGGGCACCATATACAATAGCCATTGGTCCACGGTGAAACTCCTGCTTTAGTCTTCATTAAACAATCAAAGTGATCGGAAAACTCGCATCAATTTCTACTTCTTGGCCCACCCAAATTACGGGACTGCATGAGTGCAGTGATATCTATTCCCGCTGATCCAAAAAGCAACCGTGAAACATGTAACTATGGATTAATTATAACGATTTTGAGCGATTGTTACGCCATCCACCAAAATTGTTTCCAGCGCGTTACATCCGCGCTCGATCAAATCGTCGATGATCGGATGCTCGTCGGGTCGAAACGCCCCGAGCACATGCGACGTCACATCGCCATGCTCCGGCCTGCCAATTCCCAGACGTAGGCGCAAGAACTCCGGCTTACCAGTCTGCGCAATAATATCGCGCAATCCGTTATGACCGCCGTGCCCGCCGCCCTCTTTTACGCGCAACGTTCCCACCGCCAGATCAAGCTCATCATGCGCTACAATAATGTGCGTTGGCTCCAGGTTGTAAAACTTCGCGGCCGGTGCCACCGACTTGCCCGACAAATTCATAAACGTCTGTGGCTCCATCAACACCACATCCATCTGACACGCAACGCCGGTGCCGTAACGCGCATGAAATTTCGTCTGCGTCAGTGCAATCCTGTGCCTGTCGGCAAAACGCTCCACCATCATAAAACCGATATTATGACGCGTTTTTTCGTATTTCGCCCCGGGATTACCCAGACCCACAATGAGATAACGACTCATAACCTTCCCTGTTGTGTTGCTCGAAAACAACAAAACCGAGTCGACATCCTTTTCACAATTGAAAAGTTTGTACGCTCGGCTTGTCGATCAAGTTTTCGCATTGCTACGAAAAACCTTATATTATTTCTTAGCTTTCTTCGCTTTTGCGTCGGCTTCCTTCGTGACAACTTTGCGAGGCATGGTGATGCGTGCAAGTGCGAAGTTATCCGAGAAGTTCGACTGAACGCCTTCTGGCCAGTTGATGTCGCTAGCCATGAAGACGTCGTCCGGACCGAGTTCCGTTACGTCGATAACGATCGACTCAGGAATGTGGGTCGGATGACAGGAAACGCGGATTTCGGGACGGATCACACGGAGGCGACCACCCATGCGAACGCCCAACGGACGACCCATGGTTTCGACAGGAACTACGATGTTGAGCAGTTCGTTCATGTCGACAACGATCAGATCAGCGTGAACCAGCGTACGGCGAACCGGATCGATCTGGTAGTCACGCAACATGACGTTGTTGATTTCTTTGCCATCTTCAAGCTTGAGCGAGAAAACCGTATTCTGACGACGCTTGGTCGCAAGAATTTTGTTGAACTCGTCAGGGTTGATCGCCAGTGGCGTATTTTCAATTGCCACGCCGTAACATACAGCAGGGATCAAACCTTCGGCACGAAGCCTGCGGGCAACGCCCTTTCCTGATTCATTACGCGCCTGGGCGTCCAGGGTCAGATTTTTTTGCGCTTCCATCGTATTCCTCCATGAGGTCGACATCTTTTGCGACCTTATGGGCCGCTTATGCCAACGCTACTCGCTCGTGCGTTACCAGAACTTCAGTTTCTGCAATTTATATCAGAATAAACGCGCAGGGTCGTCTTCGGTAAATCTTGCGAAGACGAGCTGCGCGATTCTTTGGGCTAAACTAGCCCGATACTTCATTGGGGTGCCAGGGTTCGAACCTGGGAATGCCGGGATCAAAACCCGGTGCCTTACCACTTGGCGACACCCCACCTCGTGCTTACTGCTTTTCAATCTTGCAGTCCTCACAGACTCGTTGGCGACATTTGTTGCCCGTCCGTGAGGATTGGCTAAGTAGCACCCACCCCCGGACCTGTCAAGCACTTCGTTTCGTACTTTTTCAGGTCCGGTGGTTTTCGCTACAAATTAACCAGCAATACAGGCGCCAAATGGTATGCCATCACCAAGCTTCGCACACTTCAGATCACCTTCACAGCCGGTGTCATCACCTACAGTCGGACAATAGTCCGCGCAAATACCAGGATTACCACCGCAGATCTGATTTTCATTACATTCATTCAAAAACTTACACGAATCTCCAGCCTTCGCTTCCTTTTTAAACGGTACGCACTGCGTTCCGCCTTCACCGTTCGGATAGCACTGTTGATCGGTCGGACATCCTGCATTCGGATAGACCGTGCAGGTATCATTTTTCAAAGGAGCACAGACGGCCAGACGCTCTTCTCCAGGGATGATCAGGACGTTACACTTGGTCCCCGTATCGCATTGAGGCCCGTTTGCACTGCCCGGACTACAATATTTCATGCATGTCGAGGGGCTGTTGGCATCGGTTGAGGCACAGATAAAGCCAGCCTGACAACCTACTGTCTGATCACATACGGCGCCCTGGCCACCCGGTCCGGCAGTTGTGCATGTGTTGCTATCGGGCGTCGTAACGCAGGCCTGACCGGCGGTGCAACCTGTCTGACAAAGAGAATCACACGTTCCGCTACCGATCGCCGGGCTCAGTTCTGTGCATGTCGGCGTTGGATTCGTATCAACCTCCTCCGCAACATCTGCTTCATTGTCCGTGTCTCCAACGAGACCGGTATCCTGATCGCCGCGTACGTCGGTCAGATCCTGCTTGTTGTTATCGTCTTTAGCATCGTCACCACAACCTACAGCGACCGTGAACAACAAAACAAACAACATCATCAACAAATTACGAGTCTTAAAAAACATGTTAGATCCTTTTCACTAATTTAAACGATTCACACAGATCCCATATCCATGCACGAACGCCTATTCATTACTCATCGCAACTATTACACGATCGCCCGATACTTTGCAGCATTTCATTCATGTTACAAGCAATAACCGAGCTGCTCCGTACCCGGAAAATCTCGCGGCTGGCAAGAAGTCGGTGAACTGGGATCAAACCAGCCACCACCCCATGGTTTTCTTAATCCGGAACAATCATTTTTGCCAACACGGCACTGCGGTACGCAATGCGTGCTCCCATCGTTAAACCCGACACACTTGGTTGCATCACTACACATTGCTCCTATCGGCGAACACGGATCATAATAATAACGAACCGAATTCGTTACCACATTGTTGTTACAAACGCCCTGGGTAGCATTAAACGGCTCACAATAGCTGTCATTCGCACACGTAAATACAGGTGACCACGGATCGCATAGCCGCGAGCAAACACCCGTATTTGTACTCGCTTTGGTAATCCGACACCGCGTCCCCTCCATACATTGATCCGCTGCGCCGCCCTGGCACGCCTGACCTTCCAGAATCGTTCCACCTTCGACACATTCCCGGTAACCATTGCCCTGATCAATACAGTTACCACCGACCGGTCCGATATGATCACAATCACGATTGCTCACACAACCGCCCACAGCACATCCCAACACGACCGTGCCGTTCACAACATGCTCCCGGCAATAAAATCCCGCATCGCACGTGCTCGGATGATCCGCCTGCGTACAGCGTTGCAGACAAATACTTCCAAGTCCGCCGCCTTCGACACACACAAAGTCACCCTGAACAGGTCGCGATAAATCACAACTCTGGCTGATCGCTTCGCACATCGTCAGTTCAGGTTCTTGCACATCCGGCGCGACATCGGGCTGCGTATTGGCCCCCGTATCAACACCTGTATCACTGCTGCCCGAACCACTATCGGTTGGCTGAACCGTACCGGCATCACTCGCATCACTTGCATCACCCGTGTCACTCGGTTGCGATGGCGTCGTGCCCGCATCCGAACCACTGCCCGGCAACTCTCCAGGGCCTGTAGGACGCCCGGGCTCCGTTCGCACATGCTCACAGATGCCCTGCACTACGTTGCAGGTTTTGGGTGCTACACAATCATCATTACGGACACATTCCGCTTGTTGCCCCACGTCTTCCGTGCCGCAACCAAGTAACACGATAAAAAAACACAATCCGATCCATCGAAAGAGTCGTTGCGTCTTATTCTCAAAACCAATTTTCATCATATCCGACACATTGAGCAATACAGGCACATGAAGTTCTGCGAATTCTAACATTATCAAACCACGCTTATTCTCAGCATTGCCAACGGCTTTGTCAAACTTTCGTCCACAAAACAAGCCACACGTCCGGTTCACCGCGCACAAAAAAACTCGCCTCCCAATAAATTGAGAAGCGAGTTTCTTAAACATCTTCAAATGCGCCTTAACGTATCGTCGTTAGACAACACTCAGGGCAAATGACGAATTACGAACAGATTCCGTAGATTCCCAGGATGTCCTGCTCTGGACGGCATGTCTCGTTTCCAAGGCAGCCTTTTTTGGTGTCTGCGTTACACAAGCGAGCACAGATACCTTCGATGCAATAAGCGTTGTCGCCGCACATCTTGCCAGTTGAGTCACCCGTGCAAGATGCCTGGGAACCGAGTTCCGGTCCACTTTCAACGCAGTGTCCGAGGCTAAGGCTGTTAATCGGTCCAGGAAGAACCGGCGAACAAGCAAAACCTTCGCCACAATCGCTCTTACCACCCGGTGCTAAGAACGGCTTGCACAGCTTACGGCAGTGAGCAACTTCACCGGTTTCGAGCGGCTCGAATGCCTGAAGCAACAGTCCCTGGAAGGTCGGAACACGCTTGGCGCAGACAGCACCCGGCACACAGCTCTGAATCGATGGATTGGCACATTCTGCACCGATTGCATCCGTACCAGAACCCTGGCAATACGACTGGCCATCGGCCGCGAAGCAGCTTTGCTGCGACGCAGGACAGCTACCGTCTTTATAGCTCACATCGCCCGTGCATTCGATTCGGCATTCACCAAGATTGATGAATCCACGCTTGGGAATGCAGGTCTCACCGGTCTGACATGTCAGGGCCGGATTCACGCCACCTTCCTTAGGCTCGCAGTACGAGCGGCACGTGCCACTTCCTGTACCGTCTTTGTCACAGAGCAAACCGTCGGCACAATCCACAGTGTCTGAACACGCACCGCCAAGCTCGCTTTGTCCCGATGGGAAGCAAAACATTTGCTCAGGCGAGATTGGGTTACATGCGTTAACACCACCACCGCTACATACACCGCCGCCGATGTGCGTATTGTCCGTGCAATTCTCAAAGCAAACGCCCAGACCAGCTCGCGGGGTTTGTGACAGTGGTCGGCATGAACCGCCCAGGATGCGAGCGTTGTCTGCCTTCAAGTGAGCAACCAACTGCATCGTTGGAACTGCCGACGTACCAAGCAGATAAATCGTTGCAACCTGACCGGTTGTGACTTTCAGGCCTTCGACTTTTTCAAGGTAAACGGTTTCAGACGCTTTGAAGAAATACACGTCGTACAAAACATCACCGGTGGCACTGCCGATCTGATTGCTCGTGATGGCAGCAAATGCGGAAGCCTTGCCATAAGCAACGCCCGTTCCCAGACGCTGCTTCACGGTTGCATCTTCGTCGATGTCTTCACCGGCACGAACCAGTACAACCTCCAGGCTGTCTGCCTGAATATCCGAAATTGCATGCACAACGCGAAGTTCGGTCGTCTCAGCTTCAGCAACCGGAGCCTGGCGAGGTTCATCAACGCTCAGAACTTTAATCTGCACAGGTTCTACAGAATCAACGTCCTCAACAACCGCAATGTTCAACGCTTCATTGCCGGTCAACTTGAGGCTCGTCGTGTAAACGACGTCTTCCTGACCCGTCAGACGAACGCTCAAATTGTGGGTTCCAACCGCAAGCTCCACGAAATTTCCGCTGTCAGCCAGACCACCAAAGCTCAGGTTTTCAGCAATCTTGATTGCTCCCAAGAATACGTCAACCGATGCAACACCTTCGGCCATGTGCGCGATACGTGCGAACGATTTCAGATCGGGCGTCGGGCACGTTGCATCCTGTGCTTTTTCGGTAGCCAGGGTCGGATCACACATTGGCAAACAGCGCGACTCGTCATCCGAGACAGCAAAGCACCACGATCCGCTCGGGCATTCCGCTGCATTACTTTTCGGCGTACATTTGCTGTAGATTTCAACGCTGTTATCAGCTTTCAGCTTACAAATACCGTCATCCGAGGTTACCGGAATGCAGGATTTGTCATCCGAACATGTAATCTGACCGGCTTTGAACGGATCACAGCGATCGCCGCAGATTCCGCCGCCAGCAAACTCACGCTGACTTGCACCGATGCAGCTTTCTCCGGCCACATCACAGGACGTCGTCGCATCACACGGCTGAGCACAAAATGCCGTGGCCAACTTACCTTCCAGCGCATTCAAAACTGGAATTCCAGGAACACACAAAAGACCGGCCTGGCATGGAGATTTTACAGTACACTCACCGCCAAGCGCTACATTACCTGCGGGAACACACATATTAGCGCTGTTTCCGTAGCTATCGCTGACGGGAGCACACGATGCACCGTTCGGGTATTTCCCCGAGTTTGCCGCTGCTTTTGCATCACAAACTGCCTTTCCGGCGGCCGGACCGGCACATTCCGATGGCTGGCAATACGTACGATCGACACAAACCGAGCCCGTCGAGCATTTGTAGACGCCAGGACCACCCTTAAAGGCTTCCTGACATTTGAAGACTTCACCCAGATCGACACACGCAAATCCATCACGCGAAAGACGATCTGCCGAGCAAGCCTGACCAACTGCCGTGCACTGCAATGGCAGCGCTACACACACATTGTCTGTACACTCACTTCCAAGTGCACAATCATCATTTTTGGAACATTGTGCGGCAACACACTGGTTACCTACACACGCTTTCCCATCCTTCCACTGGGTCGCGTCTTCACAGCTCGTTCGCTCGATACAGGTACCATTCGAGGTACACTGCTCAAATGACGCACAATCTGTGTCGATTTTACAATCAACCGCTACAATCGGCGGCTTTTCTTCGTCGCCACATGCTGAAAGCATGCCCAGACAAAGAAGCAACAACATGAATCTTAAAACCCTTAACGATACCTGCGACATATCTCCTCCAAAAAAACACATTAAGCAGCAATTTTATATTGCAACAACCGGCGCACCTTATTGAAAGGTCGGATCGGTGTCAAATACACACTGAGCCGACCTCCGCCTGTAGCACGCAGATCCTTCAACTCCTGATATCATGCAATTTCCATACCGTTCAAATTTGCACGCCCTGTGTTTTGGAAATTCCCCACCCCAAAAAGTAAATTTTCAATGAAGGCCGAGGTTCGGAAACTCTCGCAATAGTTCTCGCCCCTCTGGATGACTCGATAATGCTGCGATGTTCGCAACCAGTGCAGACTCCAGCCGCAGGCCCGGTTCCCCAAAGAGTTCATCGCGTTTCAAATAAGCCTTATCGATCAACGAAAGCAGATAGTTAAGACGTTCATTGAGATAGGACGTTGGTACGAACTGATACGACGAACCATCAAGCATCATCGCACGCACCTGCTTTTGCTGCTGCTTTTTGCTGCGCTCCTTCTTCTTATCACCGCGCTTTTTAGCTAAATTTACATCCGCAACCAAAGCCCGCGCCCGAAAATTTGCCACCAGCATCGGCCAGTACGTTCCCATCAGCTCTGCAAAAACCGCGTGTAATTCCTTGATGTCGCGCGACGGCTGCTGATCATCCACCCGCACATCAGCAAGCGGCAAGCACATCAATTCGAGTCGCCCCAGGTAGCGCCGCAAATTCGGAAACTCATCCGCACGCGCTCGCCCCGATGGATCGCGAAAAAACTGCCCCAACACACCGAAAAACGCAAAATCCGCAACCGTTGGCAAGCCATCAAACAAAAACATCGGCCCCGATGAGAATACACTCTCCAACGACAGCAAAAGACGCTCGCGCGAGTACTCCAGCGCATCGGCATTCGATACCATAACGCCCATCGGCGCGACCGATTTGGGAATCACCCGCTCACTCAACGCGCCCAATGCCTGCGAAACCCACGGCACGCCGCCGCCAAGCTCACTGCCCACAATTTGTGAAACTTCCGCGCTATCACGCAACGTATGCCAGCGCGAAAACAACAAAACCCGCGCCATCCACTCGTCGGCAAAATCTTCCAACAACCAGCACAACTCCGCCAGTTTCGGATCACGCGGCAACATCCTCTTCCCACTTTCCGCCATGATCTTGCGTGCAATTTTTGTCGAATCGCTGAGCGCCTCGTCCCCATCACGCAAAACCGGAATCATCGTACGCCCGGTCAAACGTTTGATGACCGTAAAACGCGTTACAATATTTTGTGTAACGACTCGACATGCAACGCCGCTGTAGCCAATCAATGCTAAGGTCTTCAGTCCATACGGACTGGCGCTGTTGTTATAAAGCGTGTACATTTGATACTCCCTGAGCCGTCACAATCAAGACACACAAAACACCGTTAGTATCGCGGACATCGATCAAATCATACCGTAATCAGCGCTATAAAAAACGCTTATTTTCCCCACGATACGCGCCACCACCGACCTCTCCATGCCCAGCACTCCTCTACATTTTTTACCAGAACTCGGCCTGAGCACCAGCCCAACCACCAGCCTGCGGATCCCCGAAGGTCGCAATATCACGCTCACCCCACGCGTCATCGAAATCATCGATCACCCGGCATTTCAGCGTTTGCGCCGTATCCGCATGCTCGGCCCCACACATTTTGTATATCCCGGCGCCGTACACACGCGTTTTGAGCATAGCCTCGGCGTTTTTGGATGCGTGCAATGGTCTTAGCTTCAACTATAAACAATCCCCGCAGTCGCCAAAAGCGCAACCGAACAAGACCTGCTCACCGTCCTAGCCGCCGGATTACTTCACGATATCGGACATTATCCCTTCGCTCACAGCCTCGAAGCGCTCCACCTAAAGGGCCGCGACGCCCCTCGCCACGAAGAAGTCGGCGGCCGCATCATCCACGGCCAGTTTGAACATCTACACGGAAAAATTTCCCTCGCTGATATTCTACGCAAGCGCTGGAAAGTCGATCCCGACCGCGTCATCAGCCTGTGCACCGGCGAGTTGAGTTCAAAAAATGGGCAGATCGACAGTGTTTTACACTCGATTATTTCCAGCACAATCGACGCCGACAAAATGGATTACCTCGACCGCGACAGTCACCATATCGGCGTTCCCTACGGCAGAAATTACGACCGCGATCGCCTGCTTGCCAGCCTCACCCTCAACGCCAATGAAACCTCGATCGCGCTCAGTTCCAAAGGAAAAATCCCGGCCGAAATGTTTATTTTTAGCCGCTACACAATGTTCAGCGAAGTCTACTGGCACCACACCGTGCGCGCCGCCAGCGCCATGGTCGAAAGCTCCATCGCCGCATTCCACAGCCGTACCAACATTGTACCCGACGAGCTGCTCGACACATTATTACGATGTTCCGACGACGATTTTTTATCCTGGATGCGCACCCAGACCCCCAAAAACAGTGCATCGCATTATTTAATCGCTGGATTACTCGACGATCAACGCTATTTATACAAACGGATCGCAACCTTCAGTCGCGTCTATGCCGAGCTCGACAAACAAAAAGCCTACGAACGCATCTATACCATGCCGGCCAACGCACTTTACGACCTTACGGCGCGCATTACCGCACGCCTCTCAAGCATGGTTAGCCGCACACTCCATCCCGCCGATATTATCATTGATATTCCGCCGCGCGATAAGGACCGACTAGAAAGCATCGAGATTGTCTTCTCCAATGCTCCTGGTCAGCGCCATTATCATTTGCACGAACTTTCTCGAATTGTGGCAGGGATACAAGACGACTTCATCGCCGTCGTCAAAAAGATCCGCATCTTCGCGCATCCTCGACTCGCTGCTGCCTTACAAAAACACGCAGATCTGGAATCCGTACTGCTGACAGAAATCCTGCGCACATAAACCCGACCCTACATGATCCTACGTGCGCGGTGGCTCCGCGTTATTTTCCGGTTCCGCGACTTTTTGCTCAATATCTTCCTTAATCTGGCGTTCTTCTTTGCGCAAAACCGCAATAAACGCCACGGCCAGTATCGTCGCCGGAACTGCGATATAGAGTGCGACTACAATCATATTATCCAGCATAGAATAGCCTCTCGTGAAAATGTTGCCTGGTGCGATACGAAATGCATCCACACCACCCAAAATAAACACGCATGCTGAACTGGAAAATAATTTATTCGCCTGCGATCAAAATTCGAAAAACCGCCTGCAACGCCTGAGGTGTCGGCTGCTCAAGCGCACCGGCCAGCAACTCGACCGCCTCCCGCCGTGATTTCGCCGACAACGGCAACTCACCAACCATCGACAACACCGCACGCCCCACGGCCGCTTCCACGCCGGCTTCCGAGTTTTTCGCGTGCGCACCAAACCCACCACTTTCTGAAATCTTATCACCCGCAGCCCGAACGCGAACGATCGCCGGCATACTTCCCAACGCCGCACGTTCCTCGTCGATCCATGCCGCAATCGTTGCGCGAGGATCAGCCGAATCCGGCGCACCAAGCCCCAGATCTCCAATCGGTTCGATCACCCGCGCCGATTCAATCCGCTCCAAAAGCTCACCGAGAACACCCTCCACCGATCCCACATCGGAAGGCGACAGATCCCGGGCCGCAGATATCCACCCACTCAAACGCTCCAACGGATCACCCGACGGCATCGCCATGACGCCCGACTGCACCCACTTATCGGACTCACCAAATCGCGCAACCAGGCGCTCAAGCGGATCATTGCTGACGTGTTCATTCATTTTCATCCTCAATTTCACACTCCTCACCAATTTTTCTTCCCCTGCTCTACTACGCGATACATGTTCTGCACACTCCCCCAACCCGATCACGAACCAAAGAGATCGAAATTAGTTTTTTATAAACAAAAAACAGCACTTTTTCACTTTTCCATTGACAACATCACACCGCCAACATATCTATCATCTCGTTGCACGACGGATTTATTGCAGTCGACAACAAACGCGGAAGTGGCGGAATTGGTAGACGCGCTGGCTTCAGGTGCCAGTGCTCGCAAGGGCGTGGGGGTTCGAGTCCCCCCTTCCGCATCGCCTAAAATTGTAGTTTTAAAAAGCCCTCTCACTTCATTGTGAGAGGGCTTTTTTTATCACAAACTATAAATGGCCATGCCTGAATAATTTCGTCGTCCTGCGCTCAAAATTAACGCCGACCGCTGAGAATTTCAAACGATCTGGCAAAATACCGGATGGCGGCGTAACATCAGAGATGAAATTCTTACGCACAGGCGTTACAATTCCCGCCAACGCCTGGTTTTTGAAAAACAATATAGATAAGCCTCGTCAAATTACCCTGTAATCTTGATCCTGCGAAGGAATGAATAATGTCCAAGACGTCCACACGAAACGTTGCCTCAACCGCGCTAACGCTGCTGATTTCTCTCACATTGTTGCCAACCCTGGCAGCGGCACAAGATACTCCCTACAGTCCAAAACAAATTCCTCGCAGCAAACTCATCGATCTGGGCGATTTTTCCCGCAGCCCACTGCAACTTCCCTGGTCGCCAGTTCGTGTCACAACCATGAGCAACACCCATGGCACGCTGGATTTTGAACATCTCTTAAATGAACCATTTGATGAAGTGCTGGCGTATTTCCAGACCAATTTCAATGCACAAAAACCCGTCGCAACACTTTCCAGCGACGTCATGCGTTACTCAAAAGTGACCGAACTCTTTGTTCACGGATTTGAGTCAAATCCCCACCACTCCAAAATCACGCTTGGCTCGCTCAAGCTGCCACGTAATTTTTTCATTAAAATTGAGCGACAGGGCAACCAGACGAAACTAATCGTCTTGAATTCCGCACATACCCAGGAGTTTAGCGGCGTCATGCCCGCCCGCGCACCGCTTCGTCCCGTTGGTGCCAACCCCATAGCATTTCGCTGGAATTGATTACGGCTACATCCTGTTACTGACAGTAGACATTTAAACGAGTACGATCATCAAACGAACACTTACAACAGCGGTCCGACGTCTTCTTCGATGGAGTACACCATCTATGAATCTTCATGCTGTGCGGCGAGCTAGCACCTATCTGATGGACAGACCCAATGTCCTGGTTTGTGTAGGAAGTGGATTATCCGCTGAGTCTGGAATTCCAACCTTCCGTGGATCTGGCGGTATGTTCAACGATAGTCGGATCGCAACCTATACCGATATCGAAACACTTAAAAAAGATCCCCAGGGCATGCTGTCCTGGTACCAGGAACGTCGCGTCCAACTGCAACAAGTCCGACCCAACGCCGGACATTTTGCCCTCGCCCGCCTGGCCGCAACCGGCAACTACACGATCGCCACGCAAAACGTCGACAACCTCATGGAAGTCGCCTGCCAGACAGAAAACGTCCACCCCGATATCCATCATGTGCACGGGCTGCTGAGTGATGTGAAATGCACTGGTTGTCAGACGGTAATCAGCGACCTCAACATCGATCTTTCAACACTTCCAAGCTGCGAATCATGCGGCGGTCAATTGCGCCCCGGTGTCATTTTATTCGGCGAAGAACTTCCCCACGATGCCATGGAAGCCAGCACCCTGGCTGCCCAGCAGGCCGATATCTGCATGGTCATTGGCACCTCTGGTCTGGTCTACCCGGCCGCTTCCCTGCCAGAAATCGCTCGCAATCACGGCGCTAAAATCATCGAAATCAACCTCGAACTTACCGCGCTATCAGATTTGTGCGACGTAATCGTACGCGGCAACGCGTCCATGATTCTTCCCGTACTGGAGCGTGTCGTCACCGACGCACTTTAAGCTTTTTGAAGTTCATAAAAAGCCCACGATAGATCGGCTACGACCAGTTCCCAGAAGAACTTGCTGCCAAACCCCGTCCACCACAACCAATCGGTGTCCTTTTCGACCTCCAACGTGAGCACACCGAGCGCGCTGCCCGCAAACTGAAGCGGAAATGCCAGCGTCGCATACGCCGACTCGCGCGCCGGCCGATAATACTTGCTGAGCCGAACCCAACCGTTCGCTTCCTGCGAAGCAATGTTTTCAAAACCAACGCCAAAAGCCTGCTCCGCATGAACACCGCGCGCGTCGATCAGACGCCCGCTTTCTTCATGCACGTACAAATAATTCCGAAACTCCAGCGCTCCGCCCTGCCCGTGTCCGCCAGCCAAAACCAGCGGCCGCCCCAGGCGAATCGCAAGCGTCGAAATTCCCGAATCCACGCGTTCCCCGGCCGCAACATCGATCGCAAGTGTTATGTCCTGACGCCCACTCCAGCCATGCGGATGCGCGTAGCACAGAACACGACCTTCCTCCGCACGATCATCGCGAATATACCCGATTGCAAAACTCGGAATTTCAACTTCCCGCACCAGCAACGCGCTGACTCTGCCGATCAATTTAGCGTATCGCTCCTCGCGATCGCCGTCTTTGCGTACAAGCTCGTGCTCCAATTCAACACGCAGCCGACGCAAAACCGACAGCTTGCGAGCCCGAAGCGTATATAACGGCGAATACCTCAGGGCCGACGCAAGCTGTTGTTTTATTTCTGATGCCAGACGCGCAAACGACGGCAATATTTTCATCTGCTCGCGATAAACCAGACAAACAAAGCCAAGCAATTCCGATTCCCCGTTGTCCTCCACAATCAACGGCAGCAAAATCATCATTTCTTCATCGCTACGGCTCGCAACGCTATGAAAACTCGGCTCTACCTGGCTAGTTTCATCTCCGCTCAGCCGCCACCCACCCGGCGTTCCGTCTTCAAGCGCTGTTTCACGCACCAACACGTGATAATCTGATTGCGGAAAACGTCGATGCCGCTCCAAAACGGCTCGAAACATCCCACCCGCCTTGCCGCCCAGACAAACCGACATTCCTACCAGCCGCTCCGTCCCGCCGTCGCTCGGATCTCCATACAATCGTTCCGCCAGCACATCCAAATACGCCTGCCCCAAATCCTCAGGACTTGCCGATTTGCCGTCCATTGCCGTCATGGTTTCGAGATTTCCGGCCAGCAAAAACGACGATGAGTAATCACATCCCGTCCACTCCGGCAGGCGGTCCATAAATGCATACAAAAACGACTTCATCTCCTCGACGTTATGGCTTTCCATAAACATCCGCAAACCATTGCGCCGCGTCGCACGAACTGCCTCTCCAACCGGAAGCTGCAACCGCTGAACGGCCTGCACCGACAATTCCTCGATTTTCAACAACAACACAAACGCCAAAATCCCCGGCGCTGTCTCCCCACTCTCAGGCTCACCACCCGGTGATTCATCGAACACCGGAACGATATCGTATGCTACGAAATCACCACCATCACCCAACGGCTCCAGCCGCAATTGCGTGCTCCCGCTCTGCCACAATTCCAACAAATCGCCAAAGCACCAGCCCGCCTCAACGACTCTTGCGTTATCATCGCGAACCGCCAATGTGACCGATTCACACGTGCTCTTTTCAAACCCCACCGTAATCAGTACGCTGTCCCTACGATGCAGGCGTAACCAGCCAAATACATAACGGTGTACATGAAAGCTCAAAATATCGATCCCCGATCGCCTTACACGCGGCATGCCAACATAACAAATTGCGGTGTCGTCTTTTCGGGTCATGAAGCTCCTCAATGTTCCACTAATTCTTTTGATTCTATGAACGTTTTATCGATCCGATCCCATTACTTGCGTGACCTAATTCCGTTCAAAACATTAAACTTTTTATGTGCGCTGGTTCTCGGCTACATCGTCCTACTCAGCGCTTCTGCCAACGCCCATACCGAAGACGCCGTAATCGTTTTAGGTTCGGGAGGAAGTCGATTTGCCGCTATTTATGATCTGCAGCCTACAACAGACGACGACAACAACCCAGCACTGTCGGCCGTACTCACCGGTCAACGTACGCTTCTATCAGCAGACGTCGCGATTGCAACGTTTTCGGACATCAAAATCCTGCCCGATGGCGCTCAACTGCTCGCTGACGGCAATGCACGCGGTTTTTTAATCACCGAAAGCAACGGTACAATCCGCTCCCAACTCCGGCAACCAAACCATGTGCCATCCATCGCAAGCGCATCCGTCGTATCCTACATCGGCCCCGGCGAACCGCTGGAAGTTATCATGGCCGACAATTCGACATCGAGCGCAAGCGTTTACGATATCACACGCCAAAAATACGTCTGGACGCACAGCTTCCGCGCCAACAGCTACGGCGGCCGGTTATCGTCGGTCGTTGTTTTACCAGAAAAACGATTTGCCGTAGCCGTTAACTGGCCCAACCTGAATGTGTTTGCGATTGATATTTTCGATAAATCCGCCAACGAATCACCCGCGCATCGCCGCATCGCCAACCAACTCCATCCCGATGCGCCCGAAAACCTGGCGATCCAACCAGCGCTCGACGAAATCCGCGACATAGCCGCCCGAATCGACGGCAGCCTTCTGGTAACCACACGTTTCGCAATCCTGGCGCTTGCACCGGACGGCCAACTACTGTGGACCTTCGAAGCTGCCAGCAACGACGACATCGCAGGCGAATTCGCCGCCGCCCGGTGGCTCCCCTCCGGCCGCATTGCACTCGCTACCTTTGAACCCGGAAACTGGACCCAGGCTCACAACAACCACCGAATTCACTGGCTGCAAGTAGACAATTTCGAATCCCCACAAATCATCGCATCCAGCGATGCTCTGACCACCGCTCCCGTCAGCCTCGACGCGATCAATGGACACGGCGCAACCGGCACATTTGGTTTTTCTGGCGACGACCAGATCGCAATCGGCGATGCCTCCGGTCTTAAGCTCTCCATCCCACTCACGCTCAACGAAACCGAGTTTGAGCCAGACCAGTGGCTCCAGGCCGAAGCCACAATCCACAACCCCACATCCGAGCTCATCACACTCGAGCGCGCCCAGATCATCGGCGTCCCCGGCCCGTGCGATAGCCCCGCCGGCCCCGCACGCGTGCTCTCCACACACCCCGCACTTCGATTCGATCCCGATGCCGAATTCGCTGTCGAAACAACAGTACAGCTCGACGAAACCTTCACCCCCGGAACCTGGTGCATATACGTTTCCACCCGCGATCGGTTTTTGATCGACCGCACGTTCGAAAACCCGGTCGAAATTCACCTCAAGGAATCGCTCACCGAACCCGACGCAGGCCCCACAGCCCCCGACACAGGTTATATGGATGCCGACGAGTCAGTTATCGTAATCCATGACAAAAACGACGGCTGTGGCTGCCAGAGCACTTCCAGCGACATTTTACCATCGTTTGCATTCCTCATAGCGGCCGTCTTTGCCATGCGGACTTTCAAGCGTCGACGCAGCAGCTAGAAATATCGACTCAATCCACAACACGATTTGGTTGTGATTTGGTTATAATTAGTTATGAAAAGCACGCTCAACTGCCCGACCCAGCTCGACCTCTTCTCGCACAGCCTGCTTTTTCAACGGATCCTTCTCATCGATCAATTGCCATTGCTGCTCGCCGTCCACAGAACGGCCCCGCTGATATTCTGCCGTCACATTCAGCGCTATCCCCGCTTTTAAAGCCAGCACCCGACTGACAAACCGTCGTCTCAAGTTAGGCCCCATTTTCTCATAGCGTGAACTGACCAGATACATCTCTTCCGACGCGATATCGACCGTTAGATTACGATCTGCATACGCAACCAAAATCGCCTGATACAACTGCCCGGCATGATCTTTCGCAGACCGCGCCGGTGCGTCGCTATTTTGAGCCGGGTTCGTCGCACATCCGCCCACACCAATCGTCATTGTACAGAACAACAAACCATAGACTATAAACCTTGCGAGCCGAGCAGCATGCCTGTAGTTTCGGGCGTTGATTTCGTCATCTCTTTGACGATTCTTTGTATCCAAAATCATTTATTTACCCATCATTTCAGAATATTTCGGAGTTTGTAACGATGAAAAGGCAGACATACCTGTGGCTATTCCTCGTGATCACCGCATTTACGTTCCAGATCGGATGTTCAACCACGAACCAACGAACGTCGCGTGCGAAATCACCTCAGCAAGATGTCAAACCCGGACTTAGCGCACAAGAATACTTCCTCGAAGGTAACGCATTTCTCGACAATCGAGAGTGGCCTCGCGCAATCAATTCTTACACCAAAGCAATCGAGCAAGATCCGTCCCGCTGGGACATCTACATGAATCGCGCGATCGCATACTCGTCCGATAATAAATTCCCCGAAGCAATCGCGTCGCTCGAACTTGCACTCGACAACGGCGGACAAGCCCAACCCGAAGTCTACTTTAACCTCGGAAATATCTATCAAAACCGTGGTCTTTACGGACAGGCGATCGACGCATACCGCGCAAGCATGGCCGTCAGCGGCAAAATGGACGTTGATAACCTGCTCAATATCGCGGCCGCCTACACCATTCTCAATGAACTTGATGCTGCACGCGCAACTTTACTAAAAATTCGAGAAACCGCACCCGACGATCCCCGCGCACTCCACGGCCTGGCCATGATACTGCAGCTCGAAGAAAAATTCGACGAAGCCATCCAAGCTTATCAGCAAATCCACAGCATCGCTCCCAGATTTTCGCAAAGCTATTTCAACCGCGCATACATTCTCATGGGAACCTCGCGCTTCCAGGAAGCGATCGATGCTTTTCAAAAATACATCGAACTCGATCCAAAGGGCCCCTACGTACAGCGTGCCGAAAATAATATCGAATCTGCGAAAAGACGCCTGAACAAACGCTCCTGAACCCATTAATCGCACCGAACAGTCGCAAAAACGCGCGAAACCTGCATATTCCAGTATACGTGTAAAACAATTCCTGAAAAATAAGATTTAACAATCGCTTGACGATTGCTCAGGACTCCCCAATATATGTACTTGTATTCGCGGTCCTGTTGATGGGTCTTCCAAGGATGGATGATTCGTCAACTCAAACTCTGGCTGGGGTCCAGATATGATTAGAGAATGATAATGGATGTTATTCTCCTAGGGATCGAAACCGTATTTGTACTGTATTAGGGAGGGTTTCAAAATGGCAACTGGCTCAGTGAAATGGTTTAATAACACCAAAGGCTTTGGATTCATCACTCAGGGAGGAGACGACGATATCTTCGTTCACTACAGCCAAATTGAAGGGGAAGGCTACAAGTCGCTGAAACAAGGTGAGGTTGTAGAGTTTGAACTGCGACGCGGCCCCAAGGGGCTCCACGCGGCTCAGGTTCTGCGCATCAACGGCGAAGACGATTTCGCCTACTGATAAACCAGCCTGATATGGCCCACCCGCCCTAGTGGTGCGCCTGATCACTCAAATGACATAGAGCCTATCAAGTCGCTGTACCGGCATAAAAGGGACGGACAACAGTCTTGATACAACAAGCCTAAAGCAGCCAAACAGAGGCGACTCCACACCACGGAGTCGCCTCTGTCATTTCTTGCTCCAGCACGCCCAAACACTGAAACGGACGCTCGACAAAAATCCTCCAAAAACCGATAAAACACCCTGCCCCGAAAACGATTTCAAACATTGGATCCCCCGAAAAATGCTAAACTTCACCAAAGAATCCCCGATCAACGCAACGCCCCAACAACTCTGGCAATGGCATCTGGCGCCAAACGCCTTCGACCAGCTCGTCCCGCCCTGGCAACGCGTTAAGATCCTGGAGCGACCCGAGTGCCTTGAAGAGAATGCAATCCTGGTCATGAAAGTCTATCTGCTCGGACCGATCGGCAAACAGTGGGTTGCAAAACATCGTGACTTTATCGAAGGCCGTCAGTTCGTCGACGAACAAATCAGCGGACCGTTTCGCACGTGGGTTCATACCCACCAATTCTTACCGTCCGATCCAACAATCGACAAAAATCACGGCACCAGTATTTTGCGCGATTCGATTGATTACGAATTGCCGCTTGGCCCACTTGGCGATGCCCTGGGAGGAGGAATCTCCAGGCTTATGCTCGAAAAAATGTTCACCTATCGCCATCACGTGACAGCAGCCGCATTCAAAGCGCGCTGAACTTGGATCAAAAAAAGCCTCGTGAGACCAGGCTCACGAGACTTTTTTCTAGCGGAACTTCAGACCACCGTCGTTCTAATTCGCAGGCATCGCTACCGAATTAAACGTTGATCTCGATCCGAACAAGCTCACTTCCGAAGAACACATAATCGCCGTGCTCCATGGGCTGCTCTTTACGAAGACGCACGAACGTGCCGTTTTTGCTATCCAGATCTGACAGAATAATCTGACCATTCTCGTTCAAATGAACGCGCGTATTCTGGCTCGAGATATGACGATCATCGGGAAACAATATGTCAGCGTTCTCGCGACCAATGACAATATCATCGTTATCCGAGCAATACGCACTTCCAGCCCGTCCGCCCGTTACGACATGCACCACACGCAAACGATAAGTCCGCGCAGGACTTACGTACATCAGCGTCTGATCACTCGACGGATATTCCTGCGGCGGCTTAATCCGCTCCACATAGAAAATCTGCTCACCAACCATGAATTGGTCGCCAGACTCCAGAACGCGCGGCTCACGAATCTGCACGTACGTACCGTTCGTGCTATTCTCATCGCGCAAATACAGCTTATTTTCGCGATACAAAAAGCTTGCATGCCGTGGACTGAGATACTCATCCTCCGGAAACAAAATCGCGCCCGTACTACGACCTGCGACATGCTCCGTAGCATTCAGGTGATAGCTCAAACCCTCAAGCCCTTCTCCCTTGATCAAAATCAACTTCGCCCGACCGGGTGCCTGCATTGCGCCGAAAAACAACGTTTCGTTATCGGCCTTCTGGCCGTCCGCGCTATAACTCGCCCCACATCGACCACAATAATGATGGCCTTCTGGAACAACCGTTTTACAATTGCCACAAACGCGTGCGTTGGACATGTGAACTCCTGAGTATTTAATTCAAAGACGTCGGCAGATTAGGACCAACAACCTACAAAATCAAGCTACGACATTAGGGCTTTTCAACGTGCCTGACTGATTCAGACGTTGAGGGCTCAAAATTACGCACTGCTGAACGCGCTTCGTCCGTATTAATTTGACGAAGTGCATCCAGAACAGCCAGCTGAACCTGACGATCACTATTATCTAACTTCGATACCAGCGCTTCAACCGCGTTGACCGCTTTCATTTGCCCGAGAGTCGCAAACGTCGCGAGCTGCACGCTCAAAAAGCCGTCGTTGATATGCTTTACCAACTTTTCGCCAATAGTTGAAACCTGTTGTTCGCTAATCGATGGTTTATTTTTCTCATCGAACTGATCGCTATCCAACGCCCGCCCTAACGACACAATCGCCGCAGCACGTACACCATAGTGCGGATCATCCAGTGCAGCCGTGAGACTTTCAAGTAT
>JBEBSM010000011.1:0-23911 GCA_040394315.1 Lujinxingia vulgaris | reverse complement strand
GAATCCCATGCTTTCGACGACGTTGAAGCTCAAGAGAATCGCGGTTACGCCGAGGCCGAGAAGGATTGCGCCGATGAGATCAAACTTCTGGGGGATGCCTTCGTCCAGGCTTTTGGGTAGCAATTTGAAAGCCGCCGGAACTGCCAACAACACCACACTCGTCACAAAAAACAGTGCTCGCCAGCTACTGATCTCGATGAGGATTCCGCCGAGGAATGGGCCGATGCTGGCGGCGACGCCGACCGCGCCGAGCATGAGGCCCATGGCGTGTCCGCGTTTGGTGGGGGCAAAGGTTCGGGCGATGATCGCGTTGCCAAGAACGGGAATTGCGGCCGAGCCTGCGCCCTGGAAAACGCGCAGGGCGATCATGATTTCGATGGTCGGGGCAAATGCCACCATGATCGATGTGCCGCCGAGAATGAAGATGCCCAGGATGTAGAGTTTTCGTAGACCGAAGATATCGGCCAGGCGGCCGTGGACGGCGTTGAAGATGCCGAAAGCCAGGGCGTAACCGGTTACGATCCAGCCGTAAACGCCTTCGGTGACGTCGAAATCATTGCCAATGATCGGCAGCGCGACGTTGATCATGGTTCCGTTGACGACGGAAACGAAAACAACCGCGCTTAGCAATATCAGTGTGAGGTTGGCAGATTTCGGGGTAAGTTGCGGACTTTTCGAGGCAGGGTTGGAAATCAAAACATGGCTCCATCGGTGGAAACAATTGCGACCCGGACAAGGAGCACGAGGTGGACCTTGTTCCAGGTTTGTACAATAGATGTTTTCCGGATGCGCGCAGTGGCAGTATATAATAGGGCTGGGTAGGAGTTGCGACGCATTGTTTTTGTCTTACAAACGAAGTTCGGGGACTTCGGAAAATATACGGGATATAACGGGTAAAGATTCCTATGATGAGAAAATCAACAACACGTTGTTTGCTGACGATCGCCGGTACAGATCCCAGCGGTGCTGCCGGGATTCAGGCGGATTTACAGGTATTTCGCGACCTTGGCTACCATGGACTTTCAGTAATTTCGGCCGTTGTATCGCAAAATACAGTGAGTGTTCGGGGCTGGCAGGCGATCGGGCGAGAAGGTTTGAAAGGGCAGTTGAAAGCGCTTTTGCATGATATTCCGATTACCGGAATCAAGCTCGGGATGCTGCCGGATGTTGATACGATTGAGGTTGTGAGCGAATTTATTCAAAGGGTTCGCGCAGTTGCGGCGGTGGAAAACATGCCGCCGATTCCGGTCGTGCTCGATCCGGTGATGGCCAGTGGTGATGGACGTTATGCGTTGAGTAAAGAAAACACGATGCAACGCGCGGTCGAATTGCTGTACGCCCAAACCGATGTATTAACGCCAAATGTTCCCGAGGCGGAGCTTCTTTTGGGGGGCAAGATCCTGACGGCGGATGAAATGTTATCTGCGGCTGAGCGCTTATTGAAGTTGGGACCGAAGTCCGTGCTATTGAAAGGTGGACATTTGAGCGCGGAGCCTGATTTTGAACTGACCGATGTTTTTGCGAATGCGGATGGAGCGCGGCTATTGGAGCCGTTGGGTCGGATCAATGAAGATGTGCGCGGAACGGGCTGTCAGTTAGCGAGCGCGATAGCGTGTGGGCTGGCGGACGGACTGCCGGGTTTGGAAGCAGTTGATCGTGCTCGCCGATATTTGAATGACTTGCTACACGGGCCAAATCGTGTACGAATCGGGCGCGGTCGCTCGATTTTGGTACGGCCAATGCTTCCAGGATTTTCACCCAATGCGACGCAAGTAGGACGTGATGACGACTCGTGAATCAGCCAGTGCGGCTGAATCGATAGATGTTTCTGGGGCACAGATGAGTACGAATGAAATGGATGTGAATTATGATCCGGAGCTTCATGCGCGCGAAGTTGCGCTTGGAGGGATTCTGGAAAAAAGGGTTCAGCTAACGTGGTGGTTGCTGGGGGCAAATCTCGTTTTTTGGATTGCAGCCAAGATGTACGGGATTTTTCATCTGATGCCGGAGACGGGTGCTGGTGCGGCGGGATTTAATGCCGAGCAGCTTGTTTTTTATACCGGAATGAAGGTCAACGTACATATTGCGGACGGGCAGTGGTGGCGTTTGTTGAGCAGTCAGTTTGTGCATCTGGATATTATGCATATTCTGATGAACGGCTACGGATTGTACTTGCTGGGGCCGATGCTTGAGCGTTTCTATGGGCCGCGCAGGTTGTTCGTTATGTACGTGATGAGTGGGACGATCGCGTCGCTGGCGAGTTATTATTTTAATGATGTTCCGTCGGGCGGAGCGTCGGGTGCGATTTACGGGCTGGTGGGTGGTTTGCTCGTATTTGGGACAAAATATCGAAAAGTATTACCGCAGCGGGTGACGCGTGCGTTGACGACGGGTTTTTTGCCGTGGGTTGTATTTGGCCTGGCGATAGGATTTATCGGCTCGATTCCGATGGATAACGCGGCGCATCTGGGCGGGTTGTTTAGTGGTGGCGTGATTGCGTTTGTGATGGCTTCGGGCTTAAAAACGACGGAAAAACGCGGACTTGATAAGGTTGGGAATGTATTTGTGTGGATTTTTGCGATTCTGGGCGTGATTGCGCTGGCCTGGACGGCGGTGGAATGGTCGCAGGAAATTGTGAATTGTACGGATTCAAAGGCGTCGTTTGGGCAATGTTATCCGGAGCTTTTCGGCAGGCGGTGATTGCTGTGCTACCGTTGCTGCACCGCCGAGGCTGTGCTAGAACGCCCGGCTTTGGATGCAGGCCGTCCTAACCAAGAACATGTATGAATATTAGCAGGAGTGCCGTCGTGGCTACCGATTTTAAAGATACGCTCAATCTCCCTGAGACAGAATTTCCGATGCGTGGCAATTTGGCTGAACGTGAGCCGGCTATGATTGAGCATTGGCAGTCGATTGGTATTTACGAAAAGATGATCGAGCAGCGCAAAGCCCAGGGCGCGCCGCGGTTTATCATGCATGACGGCCCTCCGTATGCGAATGGTAGCATTCATCATGGTCATATTCTTAATAAAACGCTGAAAGACTTTGTCGTTAAATACAAGAATATGTCGGGGCACGTGTGCGAGTTTGTGCCGGGCTGGGATTGTCATGGTTTGCCGATCGAGCATCAGGTCGATAAGGAACTGGGCAAGGCCAAGCGTGATATGACGAAGGTTGAGGTTCGTAAGGCGTGTCGCGAGTATGCGGAGCGTTTTGTGGGCGTTCAGCGTGAGGAATTCAAGCGCACGATGGTTTTTGGAGACTGGGACCAGCCTTATTTGACGATGTCGTATGGTTATGAAGCGACGACGGTGCGTGAGCTGGGACGGTTCTTTGAAAAAGGCATTGTTTATCGCGGGTTTAAGCCGGTTCACTGGGACTGGGCTTCGCAAACGGCGTTGGCGGAGGCGGAAGTTGAGTACGCGGCGTTTACGACCGAGCATGTGTATGTGAAGTTTCCGTTTGCGCAGCTTCCGGCGGAACTTGCTGAAAAAGCAGGTGATTTGCCGGTTTATGTTGTGATCTGGACGACGACGCCGTGGACTTTGCCGGCGAACCTGGCGATTGCGCTGCATCCTGAGCTTGATTACGAGCTGGTGGAGGTGAATGGCGAAGTTCTGGTGATGGCGACGGGTCGTCGTGCAGAGGTTTTGAAAGATTGTCGCATTGATGTGGCTGACGTGAAGGTTCTGGCGACGTTTAAGGGTCGGGATCTGGTTGGCGAATATGGTGTTGGCAAGGGTTTGAATGCGCGTCATCCGTGGTTGGACCGGGATTCTGTGTTGTTGCCGGCCGATTATGTGACGCTTGATCAGGGAACGGGTTGTGTTCACACGGCGCCGGGTCATGGTCAGGAAGACTTTGTTTTGACGAGCTCTTTTGGGATCGAGGTGATTTCTCCGGTCAACGAGTACGGGAAGTTTCGCGAGACCGAAGTTCCGGAATTTGGTGGTTTGCAGGTATTTGCGGCGAATCCATTGATCGCGCAGAAGTTGGCGGATAGTGGGCTTTTGTTGAACAAACCTGGCGACAAGGTGACGATCGATCGTTATCCGCATGGTTGGCGAAGCAAAAAGCCGATTATTTTCCGTGCGACGGAGCAGTGGTTTGTGGCGATGGAGCCTGAATCGGCTGGAAATCCGGATGGGTTGCGTTTGCGCGAGGCGGCGCTCGAAGAGATCGAGCGCGTTGAGTGGATTCCGAAATGGGGACGCGACCGAATTCACGGGATGGTGGAAGGACGTCCGGACTGGTGTATCAGTCGTCAGCGTGCGTGGGGCGTGCCGATTACGGTTTTGTATTGTCGGGCATGTAACGAAGCGCTGGCGACGCGTGAAATCGCGGATCATGTGGCAGATCTGTGCGAAGAGCAGGGCGTGGACGTGTGGTTTGAGCTGGACGCGAGTGAGCTTGCGCCTGCTGGAACGGCGTGTCCGGCTTGTGGCGGCACGGATTTTAGGAAGGAAGAAGATATTCTGGACGTGTGGTTTGATTCGGGCGTTTCGTGGTCGGCAGTGCTGGATCACCGCATGAACGTTGGGACGCAGGCTGATTTGTATCTGGAAGGTAGTGATCAGCATCGTGGCTGGTTCCAGTCGAGTATGTTGGCGGGATTGGTTTCGCGTGGTCATGCGCCGTACAAAACGTGTTTGACGCACGGATTTGTTATGGATCAGAACGGGCGCAAATACTCCAAGTCGAGCAAGAACTTTGAGCCGCCAGAGCGGATGATTCAGCAGTATGGCGCGGAGATTTTACGTCTGTGGGTTGCGGCGGTGGATTATCGCGGCGATATCACGCTGAGCACGGAAATCATGAAGCGGATGAGCGATTCGTATCGTAAAATTCGCAATACGTTCCGATTTTTGCTGGGAAGCGTGAGTGATTTTGATCCGGCCCAGGCTGTGAATCATGCGGAGTTGGAGGAGATCGATCAGTGGATTTTGCACCGACTTGCGCTGTTGATCGAGAAAGTGGAGCAGGCTTATAACGAGTATCAATTCCACAGTATTTACCATGCACTTGTGCAGTTCTGTACGGTCGATTTGTCGAACTTCTATCTGGATGTGACCAAAGATCGGATGTATTGCGAAGCGCCGGATAGTGCGAAGCGTCGTAGTGGTCAGACGGTTTACTGGCATATTTTGAATGCGATGGTTCGTGCGATGGCGCCGGTATTGTCGTTTACGGCTGAGGAAGTCTGGCAGAATCTGGTGCATGCCGAAGGTGAGCCGGAGAGTGTTTTCCTGGCGAACTTCCCGGTTGAGGCCAAGCAGTGGCGTGATGATGTGCTGGGCGAGCGTTGGGAGCAGATTCTTGAAGTTCGCGGCGAAGTGCAGCGAAAGTTGGAAGGTGCGCGCTCGAAAAAGGGCGAGGAAGTTGCGGAAGGTGTGGTTCGGATTGGTAGCAGTCAGGAAGCGCATCTTGAAATTGGAGCGACGGGCGATGTTCTTGCGCTTTTGACACAATTTAAGGAGCAGTTGCCGGCGTTGTTTATTGTGAGCACGGTGAATTTGTCGGTGGTGGAACCAGCGGCAGGTCAGCTTGTGCGTGTGGTGGTTGAACAGGCGCGGGATGCAAAGTGTCCGCGCTGCTGGAATTACTGGATTGATGCCGACAGCCATGCGGAAACGTGCTCGCGCTGCAATGACGTCCTTTTAGAGACAGGCCAGGTTGATGAATCAAAATAGCATCAAAAAATACGCGCAGTTTTTTGCCATTCTGCTGGTTTTTGTTTTCGCCGATCAGTGGACGAAAATCTATGCTTCGGACTGGCTTGCGAGCCAGCGGGGCAGCCATTTTTCGCATAATATTGTGCTGGAAGTTCCGCCGGAAGCGGCAGGAAAGACGGTTCAGGATTATTTGACGGAGACTTTCACCGCGAATACGCCGGAGCAGGTTGAGCAGATCGCGAGTCAGTATGTGCGTACGCCGGAAGGGCAGTATGTGGCGGCTGATACGGAGCTGAAATCTGGCGAGGTGATTGAGGTTACGCAGCGTGAAGTGATTGTAATCGATGGGTATTTCGATTTTCAGTACACGCGTAATCCGGGCGCAGCGTTCGGTATTCTGGCGGATAGTAATTCGGAGTTTCGCAAGCCGTTTTTCATCGTCGTGAGTATTGTTGCGGTGTTGATCATTTTGGCGCTGCTTCGCGGTGTGTTGTTCAGTCAGCAGATTCTGATCTGGGGTCTGAGTCTGATCGCGGCCGGTGCGGTTGGAAACTTTATCGATCGGCTTCAGTTTGGTTATGTGATCGACTTTATTGTGTGGAAATATACGGACGCGCATCGTTGGCCGACGTTTAATATTGCGGACGCGCTGATTTGTATTGGCGTGGGTTTGATGATGATTGAAATCATCCGCGATATGATCAAATCACGTGGAAAAGTCGATGAATTGGATGCGGACGAAGAAAAGGCTGCGATCAGCTGAGCTTTTTCTATGCATCCAATTTTATTTGATAGTTCCTGGATCGGGCTGAATGGGACGTTTCATTTCACTCTTTCGAGTTATGTGACGTTTATTTTGCTCGGTTTTTTACTCGGCTGCCGGCTTGCGTATCGTGATGTGCGGGCTGGCGGTTTGAGTCATCAGCAGTTTGTAGATCTAGCGATTTGGATGCTGATCGTCGGCGTTCTGGGGAGTCGGCTGGCGCATGTATTGATGGACGGATTCCTGATGGATTACGTCCATTTGTGCGTTGATCCGTTTTTGATGGAAGGTAAGGCGTTGGGGGCGCAGGCGTTGTGCGAAGTGAACCAGCAGTGTCTGGCGGCGCAGAGTCGTGGTCTGGATATTGGTGCGATCTGTAACGTCGAGGACGGTCTTTGTTATCCACAGCGTGATTGTATGCGCGGGGTGAAGTTCTGGTCGGGCGGCATGACGGTTTACGGCGGGCTGATTGGCTGTCTGGCGTTTGGTTATTTGTATTTAAAGCGGGCGGGCGCACAGATACTGCGGACGATGGACGCTGGCGGGTATGTGATCGCGGCGGGCATGGCGGTCGGGCGGCTGGGTTGTTATTTTGCGGGCTGCTGTTTTGGTGGTGTATGCGATATCGATGCGATTTCGGTGCGTTTTCCGAGCGGCTCGCTTGCGTATCAGCAACATTTTGATCAGCACTACGACGCGTTGCAGACGCAGTGGAATAGCGGGATCCAGGCGAGTTTACCGGTTTATCCGACGCAGATATTTGAGAGTCTGTATGCGGCGGTGATCTTTGCGATCGTGTATTTCTATGTGCGGCCGCGGAAGCGTTATGACGGGCAGTTGCTGCTCTGGGGAAGTTTTCTGTATGCGTTTTGCCGGTTTATGATCGAGTTCTTGCGAGCGGATGTACGGGGTGGGTTTTTGGAGCTGTCGACGAGTCAGTTGATCAGTCTGCCGATAATTCTGGTATGTGGCTTTATTCTATGGTCAAACCGAGAAAAACAGAAGGTTTGAGGTTATTGGTAAAGGCAAAACCAAAAGCCTGGCACGAGGGCTATGGACGCGAAGGTGCGTGAATGAAACAATCTAAGTGATTGAAATAATAGGGGAATAAAAATGCGGCAATTGCTCGGGGTGAGCAATTGCCGCATTTTTGTGTTGTCGGGTGATCAAAGAAGCCGTGAAAAATTACATGCGTTCGAGGAAATCCAGGCGAACGTCTTCGCCAAGATTGTCGAAGAGGTATTTTTTGAAGGCTTCACGGATCTGTACTTCGACCTGACGGATTCGTTCTTTGGATACGCCCCAGGTGTTGCCTAGATCGACAAGGCTTTTGGGGTCTTCGGCGGTCATGCGCTCGAACCAGATGGCGCGTTCGCGAGGGTCGGTAAGTGCGTCGCCGTAGGAGTCGATGGTGGCGCGGAGCTGATCGGTGAGATCTCGATCGGTAGCGAGTTCTTCCGGATTTGCCATGTCGGATTGCATGAGCTCACCGATGGTTGTTTTTTCGTGTCCGGGCGCCTGGGCATCGAGGTAGACGGGTGGTGCGTCGAGCTGGGCTGCGACGCGAACGACTTCGCGTACGTCGACGTCGAGGTATTCAGCGATCAGGGCAGGTGTTGGATTGGAGTGGCCCTGACGAACCAGCTCGCGGCGTGCTTTCTTGAGGTTATAGAATAGCTTACGCCCGGCGCGTGAACTGCCGATTTTGACCGGATGGAGATGATTCATGAGATAATTTAGAATCATTGCTCGGATCCAGTACTGCGCGTAGCTTGTGAATTTTACGCCTCGGTACGGATCGTATCGGGTGACGGCTTCTGAAAGGCCGACATTTCCTTCCTGGATCAGGTCAAGCAGGTTGGTCCAGCGCCGCTGGTATTCGCGGGCGAGTTTAACGACGAGCCTGAGATTGGTGAGGATAAGCATTTTGGCGGCGTTTACGTCATTTTCGTTTAAGTAACGCTCGGCCAGACGCTGCTGATCTTCGGCAGGCAGTGGTTCGACATAATTAAGACGTGCGAGATATGCGGAGAGTGGATCTGCGCTGGCTGGCAGATTCATCTGGCTTCCACGCATCATCGGTAGACTTAAATCACCGAAAAGTGCCGAAGCAGCATCGAGTGATTCTGAATCCAGTCCGATTTTACGGCTGGCTTTAAGCTGTTCACGTTCGCTGAGAGCTTTCATGCTCGGAGACGAAGTAACTTCCTTTTGTTTTACGTTTTGCGGTGACATAAATGTACACCCCCTTTTGAGGTTCTTGTGCTAATGAACAACGCACACAGGTGAATAGGAGAACACGGCGTAGGTTCATAAACTTCCCGATTTGCGAGAAGTTCATCTTCATTTCTGAGTGTTCGCTGACCCGATTTAGTTATCCCCATGATGCTAAGTATCGGACATCGCCAGTGTTTTGGGAGTTAGATAACGCTTGTAAAACATTTGAAAAGCTTTGTAGATGACGTCAAAAGCAGCGTTTTTTTGTAAATGTCCGCGGAAATTTCCATAAAAAACGAAAAGGTAACGACAAAGCGCGGCGGACGGTATCAGTCCGCGTTTGCATTGAGCTGGTTACTACGTTTTTTAGGAAAACGGCTTTTAGAAGTACAGTGAAAACGAACCTGCGATATAGCCTACCTTGCTGCTGTTTTGCAAATCATGTTGGTAAGAAACATCAACTCCGGCCGCAGATGAGCGCCAGCCGCCGCCAAACGTAATGAAGTTGTGTTCTGTGGCGCCGTCTCGCTTGAATCCTGCTCGAATTGGGAGAATTCCGGAGATCAGGTATTCCGCACCTACGCCGAAATTGAGGGCCGGATCTGCACGGGTGGTGAGATCAAAGCCGACGTCGGCCGCGAGTACGAAGCTGGTTTCGCGGCCAAGCGACAGTCCGCCGGTGACGGTTGTGGGTGCAAGACCGTGGCATCGCGCGTCTTTATCGCAGACATCGATCAGGTTTTTACCGGCGATTCCAAGATGAAGCATGTCTGCCAGGCGAAAAATCAGGCCAGCATCGAGGGTGAAGCCTTTGATGAAGATGTCATCTTTGCTGCCGGAGCTGTCGGTCATGATCATGTATCGTCCACCGACACCGATCGCGACACGATCTGGAACGACGGGAACGCCCAGGGCCAGACGGATATCGTGTCCGGTCAGGTGAGAAAGTTCGTCGCGACCAAAGAAATAGCTGTATCCAGCACCTGCCGCGAGGGACGGGTTGGTTTTGCTGTCGACGATGGAGGCATTGAGAATGGTGCCGGAGGGCGTGTACTCAAACAGGCCATCGACGGAATACATGACGGATCGCGCAACGCCGGCGGGGTTTTGGTAAATACCGCCGGTGCCGTTTGCGATGGATGTGAAGGCTTCGCCCATTCCTTGTGATCGGGCGCTGCGGGTTTCGTCGGAAAAATTACCGGGGGCGGTTGTGCCGATTGGATCGGCTAGTTGAGCAAAAGCGTTTGCGCTGGTCAGTGAGGTTAGCGCAACAGCTAGAATGAGAGAACGGGCAAAAGTTGTTGAAATCACGTGCATACTCCATGAATTAGGGCGGAACCAGGCTGGAGATTCTTACAACGCTTGAATTTTGGCAATCAACAATCGTGGATCGTGTGTGGGGAAGTTGAGGTGTTTATCTTCGTTGGAAGCGATTGATGAGAAATGGCGTCATTTGTTGGGGTATTTGCTGGGTTTCGAGTGCTTGTACCATGAGTTTTGCGGTTACGGGTGTGAGTAAAATTCCATGACGGCCGTGTCCGAGTGCGAACCAGAGGTTTTTTATGGTCGGCGAGGGGCCGAGAATCGGGGCGCCGTCGAGTGAAACCGGGCGAAATCCCGACCAGGTTTCTAAAATGGCGCTGTCGTAGACACCGGGTAGGGTTTCCCAGGCGCCGCGAAGAAGTTCAAAAACAGCGCCGGCGGTCATGCGTGCGTCGAAACCTTTTTCCTCCATCGTCGATCCGATTAGAAGCTGACCATTGGAGCGTGGGACGAGATAGGCGTCGGGTCCCCGCAAAACATGGCTACAAAGTGGTGGCTCGCCGAGTTCAAGCGCGAGCATCTGACCTTTGACCGGGCGAATGTGCGGAAGCACGCCAGAGGGCAGTCCACGGATGCTTCGTGTCCATGCACCGGCTGCAATGATGACAGAGTGTGCCAAAATGTCACGCTCTGCTGAGGTCAATACTCCTCGGATCTGGTTGTTTTCACATAAAACTTCAGAAACGTCGGTATTCTCGATAAGCGTTCCGCCGGCGCGTACGAATGCGTTTGCGAGTGCTTTGACGAGCAGTCGGGCATCGACCTGGTGATCATTGGCGCAAAAAAGTGCGCTGTGGATGTTTGGCGACAGGCCGGGTTCGAGTTCTCGGGCGGCTTCGGGCGATAAACGCTCGATTTGAAGGCCTAATTGGCGCTGATATTGGTAGGTGTGGTCGAGCGCTTCGGCGTCATCGCGATCGATACCGATCAATAACGTGCCCTGGGTGCGGTAATCGATGGACATTTGCGCATCGGATTCCAGCTCGGCAATGAAGTCCGGGTACAGATCGAGGCTCTGCATGCTGAGATTGGTCAGATTTTCTTGAGCGAACTTAATTTCTGCAATCGGAGCGAGCATGCCGGCAGCGTCTGTGCTTGCTCCGGCGCCGATGGTGTCGCGCTCAACGATTGCTACATGATGACCGCGGCGGGCTAATTGCCAGCCGATACTAAGGCCGCTGACACCAGCGCCTACAATCAGATAATCCCACGTTTGAGCCATGTTGTCCTAGTCGAGTCCGTAGATAGTGAGGAAGAATTTTAGAAGATTGGGCCAGTTATAAAAGGCGTCGCTAAAAGCGAAGATCCCGCCGGCAAAGATAGCTACTGCAAAGGGAATGTGGGATCGCGCGTCTTTTTCTAGTTTTTCCGAGACGTTTTGCGTCTTGTACATAACGGCTCGTATCATTCCGCGGATGAATAAGAACATGCGTTTGATCATAAGCCACAGGTATCCGTTGATAGCGGCCATAATCAGGCCGAGTACGGCGCCGCATAATACGCTGTAAAAAAACACAGCTCCAAGACCCTTGAGACCAAGAAACGCGCCGACTACCATCAGGAGCTTGGTGTCGCCGCCGCCTAGTACGCCGAAGGGAAGTAGGGCGATGCCGATTACCAGTGCAATGAAGGCAGCGAGTAGTCCGCCTCCAAGGCCGGCCCATCCAGCAACGGCGGCATGTACGATGAGTCCCACGCCCACCATCGGATAGGTCAATGCATTATAGACCTTGCGCTCTCGCCAGTCCGTAAAAGCTGCGGCAGCCAGTGTGGTACCGAGTGGAATGAGGACAACGAGGATGGCCCACAAAGGCAGTTGTGTAAGATGATTCATAGCGTTTGTCTCAGCCTTACTTCTTGGTGAGCTGCAGATGTCGGATAGGATAAATGAATCTATTTATGCGCGTACCAGTGAAGCGTTATCTCGAAAATCCATTGGATATTGCCAGCAGTGCGCAAGATTGTCATGACGAAGTGTATCAGGCCATGGTTGTTCGGCGTAAATCGCAAACAAAAACGCGCCAGGAGTAACCCCAGGCGCGTTGATTGATGCATATTTTAAGAAATAGCGCACTTGCGAGCAAGTGCGCTATTAACTTGATAATTACTTGATTTTTACTTCGTTGATGACTTCGGTGTTGGCTTCGCTGAACTTGTCGCTGACGGTTTTACCGAAAATCTTAACGATTGCGATAACGAAGCAAGCGATAAGGATAAGAAGGATGATGTACTCCGTTGCGGTAGCGCCATCTTCATCCGAGTGGAACGCGGCCAACAGATTCTTGAGAGCATTCATAGCATTTCTCCTGTGGGTGATGTGATGGCCTTTAATCGACCAACGGTTGTTTGGGACTTGCTGCCTTTGAGTCGTCTCATCGGCTTCACTACTTTAACATAGCAATCTCTGTGCCAACAGTGGCTAGAGATTGCACCCGACGGATTAAATCGCGGGGTGAGACAGCCACCATACTAAAAAATCTCGGTAGGCTTTAACATACACAGCGGTCGCCAAGAGCGCTATCGTTGATCCAAAACTGATTAACGAGAACACAATGATGTACTCCGTCGCAGCTACGCCTGATTCGTCCTCGTGCAGGCAACGGAGTGCATTGCCAAACTTTTGGGCGAAACGAGTCGTTGTACTGGATTTTTTTGGCTCGAAATTCATGGCTTCCTCAGTAACGCATGCGTGGTCTTCATGTAGCTTGGCGATAACTAATTCGAACATTTTCGAAGTCGTGTCACCTGTTTTCATGTCGACCGTGTTCATGACTTGGATGCTAGCGACATTGAATCGAAAGATCAACATCTTCTGGAACAAAGATTCTACAGCGAATAACTTTTTTGCGACATACGTTTGTGACAAGCATGTTCAGCAGATATATGACATCGGTTGGTTATGCTACGTGATATAGAATGCAAACTATGGGCCAATGCAGCGCTGAGAGTTCAAAATCTCAAAGCGGTGTTGAAATACGCAGGACGTTTGACTTTGCAGTTGGCCAGTGATTAGCAGGAGGCAGTGTAGAAATTGGCCTCAAAAAAAGACGACCCAAGAGCAATAGATATGAATTCACATGCGAAGATGATGCAGCGTGTCGATGAACCGAAAAGCCAGGGGCTTTCGGCCCACGAAGAACTCGTTGTTGGTGACGAGCGCTATCCGGTGGAGGCATTGAGCGCGGCTTTGGTGTCGGGTGCGACGCAGGTCCAGGTGCGGGGCGCCAGTGGTGGATTGCGCGCGTGTTTACTTGCTGATTTGAGTCGTCGCCTGGATCGACCGCTGGTTATTTTGACGGCAGATCAAAAGCAGGCTGAAACGGTTTCGGAAGATCTGTGCCTTTTTGTCGGAGATGGTGGGTCAGATGACCTCGGTGACGACGAAGAGGAGGATGTGGGGAGTCCTGAGGAATCGTCGGTTTTGGACGAAGTATTGTATTTGCCGGACTTTGATGTCGGGCCGTTTCATCAGGCGGCGCTTGATCGCCGGCTATCGATGCAGCGTTTGACGACGTTGTACAGGCTGACGGGCGGGGTTCCACCTCGTTTTGTGGTGAGTTCGGTGCGCGCGGCGTTGCGCCGCTCGATGGGTCCAAAGGCGATGGCCGGTCATGCGCGCAAGTATGCGGTCAATGACGTGGTCAGTAATGCCGATCTGCGCGAGCATTTGTCGTTGTGCGGCTATATTGAAGTTCCGGTGGTTGAAGATCCGGGCACGTTTGCGCTGCGCGGCGATATTGTTGATATTTTCAGTCCGGTTGAAAAATATCCGTTTCGCATGGAACGCTGGGGCGATGATGTTGCGGAAGTGCGACTTTTTGATCCGGAAACGCAGCGAAGTCTGGAAATGCGCGAGGTTTGCACGGTTTTTCCGGTTCGTCAGGAGGTTTTGGACGAAGAAGCGCTGCGTATCGCGACGACCAGGCTGCGGCAGGTGGCGTCGGAGAATAATATCCCGAGTAAAAAACTCCGAGAAGTGCTGGCAGATCTGCAGGCCGGGATGCATTTTGTGGGGATCGAGGCGATTTCGCCGGCTCTACATCGTGAGATGGCAGATCTGTTCGATTATTTGCCGGAAAATGCGCTGATCGTGCTGATCGATCCGGACGGGATTGTCGAGGCGGCTGAACAGTTGTGGGAAACGCGGGAAAAAGAGCACGCTGCGGTGGCGGGGACGGGCGAGTTTGTGTTTGAGCTGGCGGAATACTACCGAAAGCCGGCGGAGATGGTTGAGGCGGTGCTTGGTCGCTCGCAACGTGTGGAATGGCGTCATCTTTATAAGACGTTGGGGCCAGACGAGCTTGGTTTTCCGCTGGCGCTTGAAGACAGCGAAGCGAGTTTTGAGTTTCGGGCGCGTGAAAATACCGACATTATTATGTTGCGAAAGCAGCATCCAAGTATTGAACAGACGATTCGTGCGCTTGTGGAGCGTTTGCCGGAGTGGAAGGAGCGCTACGGGCGTTTGATGTTTGCGTGTCGGTCGGGGGCGCAGGTTGAGCGTTTGCGCGATTTGTTGCAGGCGGCGGGCGAGGATGTGTTTGCGTTTCCGACGCCGGTGGATGTTTCGGAACCGGTGCCGGCACCGGCGCAGATTATTGAGCTGTATCATGCGAATTTATCGAGTGGTTTTCGAAGCGAACAGCTCGGTTTATGCGTGATTTCGGGTACGGAAGTTTTTGGGGATCGTGCGGTTTCGCATGCGAAGAAGTCGATCGTTGAACATACTTCGATCAGTCATTTTCGCGATCTGAATCCGGGCGATTACATCGTTCATGTGGATTTTGGGATCGGGCGTTACCAGGGCTTCGTGCACATGGAAGTCGGCGGAATTGGCAATGACTTTTTGATGCTCGAGTATGCTGGCGGCGATAAGCTGTATTTGCCGGTTTATCGTGTGGGCGTTGTTCAGAAATACGTGGGTGGAACGGATGGTCTGGCGCTCGACAAGCTGGGCGGGACGCGGTGGGATAAAACCAAGGAGAAGGTTAAGGAGAATATCCGGGCGATTGCCGGTGATTTGCTGGCACTTTATGCGCGTCGTGAGCTTGCGAAAGGGATTCGGTTTAGTCCGCCGGATGATTTGTATCGTGCGTTTGAGGCAGCGTTTCCGTTTGAAGAAACGCCAGATCAGGGCGATGCAATTCAGGATGTCATTGGTGATATGACGCAGATCCGGCCGATGGATCGTTTGATCTGTGGTGACGTCGGGTTTGGGAAAACCGAGGTTGGTATTCGGGCGGCGATGAAAGCGGTGGTCGATGGCAAGCAGGTAGCGGTGCTTGTGCCGACGACCTTGTTGTGTGAGCAGCATTATCAGTCGTTTCAGGCGCGGATGGCGGAATTTGGTGCGCGCGTTGAGGCGATCAATCGTTTTCGGACTTCAAAAGAAATTAAACAGATCTTGGAAGATACGGCGTCGGGGAAGGTCGATGTGTTGATCGGGACGCATCGGGTTTTGTCGAAAGATGTGGAGTTTCGGGATCTGGGGCTTTTGGTAATCGACGAAGAACAACGTTTTGGTGTTGTGCACAAAGAGCGGATCAAGCAGATGCGTCATAATGTGGACGTGTTGACGTTGACGGCGACGCCGATTCCGCGAACGTTGCAGATGAGTATGCTGGGGATTCGGGATCTGTCGATCATTGCAACGCCGCCCTACAGCCGGTTGGCGGTGCGAACGCATGTTGCGCGCTATAGCGATGGCCTTGTGCGCGAGGCGGCGATGCGAGAATTATCGCGTGGTGGCCAGGTATTTTATGTGCATAATCGCGTGCAAACGATTGAAGAAACGGCTGCGCATTTGGGTAAGATTATACCGGAAGCGCGCGTGGCTGTGGCGCATGGTCAGATGGCGGAAGGCAAGCTCGAAGAAGTTATGCGGGCTTATATTCGTAATGATATCAATCTGTTGGTGTGCTCGAGCATTATTGAGAGCGGATTGGATATTCCGAATGCGAATACGATTATCATCAATCGGGCGGATAATTTTGGTTTGTCGCAGCTTTATCAGCTTCGGGGTCGTGTTGGACGCGGAAAAGAGCGTGCTTTTGCGTATATGTTGATTCCGGAACGCGGAAAACTGCCGGCCGATGCCGAAAAAAGGCTTGAGGTTATTCAGACGCACACAGATCTGGGCAGTGGTTTTCAGGTGGCGAGTTATGACCTGGAGATTCGGGGCGCGGGTAATTTGCTGAGTGACGATCAGAGTGGGCATGTGGCGGCGGTTGGACTGGATCTGTATTCGGAACTTCTGGAAGAGGCGATTAACGATATTCGTGGGCAGCATTCTGAAGAAGATATCGATCCGGAGGTTAATATTTCGGTGGAAGCCTACATTCCGGACGAATATATCCCGGCAATGTCGCTCCGGCTTATGTTCTACAAGCGCTTTTCACTCGCCCAGACGCTGGACGAATTGTACGATATTTATGGTGAAATGACGGATCGCTTTGGTACGCCGGAGGATTCGGTGCGTAATTTGCGAGAGATCATCGCGATTAAGATCAATCTTCGTAAGTTGCGTGCGCGTAGGCTAGATGCGGGAATGAGCGCGATCAGCATTGAGCTTGATTCGTCAACGCCGCTCGATCCGGCGGTAATTGTGGAAATGGTTCATACCAGTCGTGGACGTTGGCGTTTGACGGCGGATATGAAGCTGATATTTTCGCTTCGGCCGGATGAGTCTGCGAAGCCAGTGCAGACGTCGCGTGATATGCTGGAATCCTTGCTTGAGCTTGTGCCGCAATGAAACTTTATGATGGTAATAATGTATTGAAATATCATGCTTTTTTAAAGAAATTTGCCGTGATAGGTGGCGCGTTTTGGTTAGGCAGTTTTGCGGTGGGATGCGTGCCAGAACGGCCGTCGGATGTGGAAGCGAATTTGACGCGGACGCAGTCTGGCAGCGAGCAGGCGGATGGTGAGCGGACGAGTGCTTCGCAGGCGGTTGCGGTAATCAATGGCGAGTTTCTTACGCTTGGCGAGTTTGAGCGACGTATTTCAAGGCTTGCTGCGTTTGCGCAGGCGCGATTTTCGACAGTCGAGAGTAAGCAAGATTACCTGGTCGATGTGGTGCAGTTTGAAGTGCTTGCGGACGAGGGCGAACGTCGTGGGTACGGTGATGATGCGCTGACTTTGCAGGCAATGAAAGACGTTTTTGCGCGCGAGGTGCTTGAAAACGAGTTGAGAAATCGCGTGCAGGTGAATGAGTCGGATTCAGCGGTGGATGAAGTGCCGCCGTTGGATTTGGCGCGTGAAAAGTCAGCAGATGTGAGTGATGAAGAGCGGCGTTTGATTGTGCTCAGCGCGGATTCCGAAGAGGAAGCGGCGGCATTTCGTGCACAGATTGAAGATCGAGAATATCCATCGGTCGCGGATCGTGTGCAGGCGTTTCGGATCTTAGCGCATCGTTATTCTACCGAGCGTTTGTCTGCAGATCGCGGTGGGGATGTGGGCTTTGTGGGGGCGGCGGATTCATCGCGTGAGCAGTTAAGTGAGCAGGCGTTTATGCTAGAAAAAATTGGCGACTTGTCGATGCCCTATCAAATTGGTGAAGACTGGCAAATTGCGATGTTTTTTGAGCGCCGGGCGGTACAAATGTCTGAAACTTCTGCGGAAGATGCGCATGCTCAGACTCGCCGCGAGCTTTTTGAGAAGCGCCGCGACAAGGTGCGCACAGAATTTATCGATGAACTAGTACGTTCAGCCGAGGTGGAAGTTTTCTCGGAACGTGTTGCAGAGCTTCCACTTTCGCCGAGGCGTGGTATGTCGACAGGTGTTGATTCAATTCGTCCGGATCAGAAATGAAAATAATTTTGGAGGCCTATCGTTATGATTGCCTCTTTTTGAAGTAATAAAATAGATTATGAAACGAACTATTCAGAAGTTTGTCCTGGTTTTTCTGCTGGCATTGGTTGCTTCGAGTAGCCTGTATTTGGTGAAACCACCGGCGTCGGCGGATGCGGTGATCGTCGATAAGATCGTGGCGCGGATCAATAATGAGATCGTGACGTTACATGATTTGCAAAAGTCTTTGACGCCGTATTTGCTGCAAAATGGGATCGATCCGTCGATTCTCAATGATCGTAGCAAGCGCGAAACGATCATGCGTGATGCGCTTAAGAATCTGGTCGACGAAAAGTTGCTGGTCGAAGAGGCGAAAAAGCTGGAAATGTCGATCAGCAACGAAGAAGTTGATCAATGGCTTGCCTATACGCAACAGCAGCAGGGTATGAGCGAGGCGGATTTTAATAAGACGCTCAGCGAATATGGTCTGAATCCGAAAGATTATCGTGAAGTAGTTCGTAATAATCTGCTGCGTATCCGGCTGATCAATGTGCGTGTTGGCAGTCAGATTAATATTTCGGATTCTGAAATCGATGCGGGTTATCGGCAGCGTTTTGGCGCCGGTGGTGCGACGGAACCGATTGTGACGATCAGCCATATTATGATCAAGCCGGCCAGTGCGTCGGAGGAAGATAAGCAGGCGGCGGAAGCTCAAGCGCAGGCTGTGCGTGACCGGCTTGTGGCGGGTGAAGATTTTGCGACGCTTGCCGAGCAGGTTAGTCAGGGGCCGGGTGCATCGGACGGTGGAAGCCTCGGTACATTTCAGCGCGGCGAGCTTGCTCCGGGATTTGAGGATGCTGCGTTTTCGCTAAAAGTTGGTGAATATTCGCCAGTTGTGGAAACGCCGCTAGGTTTTCACGTGGTTACTGTGACCAAGCGTGAGGAGCGTGCGAGTTCGGGTGTTGAGGAAAAACGAGCTCAAATTCGTGCGGAGCTTCATCAGCGTGCTATGGAGCGCCAGCTTGAGATTTATTTGCAGAATTTGCGTACTCGTTCCTTCATCGAAATAAAGTACTGATCATCCGAGCGGATTCGGGTTTAGCTTTGGATGGAAGGCGTAGTCGGAGCAGGCAAAAACGCGCATCTCCATGTAACCAGGAAACCGGAAGCCGAGAGAAGTTATGAATATCGGAATTAGCATGGGAGATCCGGGAGGAATTGGCCCGGAAGTTATACTAAAAGCGCTTCAGGATATGCTGACCACCGAGGCAGATATCCATTATGTCGTCTTTGGCAGCATTGATGTGCTGATCCGCGAAGATAAACGGCTTGCGCAGAAAATGGCCGGGTATCGGCCGTTGCGGGCGTACTTTCGGCCGCAAATTGTGTTGGAATCGCTTGAACCCCACACGATTACGGTGGTGGAGGTCTGTCCTCAGCACGATCTAAAAGAGCTGCCGATAGGTCATCATGATGCGCGCTCGGCGGATGTTCAGCTTGAGGCTTTTTTGGCTGCTATCAACGCGGCGGTCGCGGCGAAAATTGATGCGGTTGTGACGGCGCCGTGGAACAAGGAACTATTTTCTCTTGTGGGCAAACCGGTGACCGGTCATACCGAGATACTGGCAGCCAGATTTGATGCGCCGAACAGTGTTATGATGTTGGCCGGGCCGCGTTTGCGCGTTGCGCTGGTGACGACGCATGTTGCGCTTCGGGATGTGTCCACGCTATTGTCTGGCCATAGAATTCAGTCAACGATTCGTACGGTGGCCAGTGAAATGGCACGATTGTTTGGAATCGAATCACCGCGGATTGCGATTTGTGCATTAAATCCGCATGCGGGTGAGAATGGCGCGATGGGATCCGAGGAAATAGAGCTTATCAGGCCTGCGCTGGATGAACTTCGCGCGGCCAATGCGTTGCCGGGTGTGTCATTGATAGGTCCTTTGCCGGCGGATACGCTTTTTGCGCGCTATGGTCATGACGATCAGCCCTATGATGCGGTAATTTGTATGTATCATGATCAGGGATTGATTCCGTTGAAACTGCTGCATTTCGGTGAATCCGCGAACATTACGCTGGGGCTACCGATTGTGCGTACATCGGTTGATCATGGCACAGCCTACGACATTGCAGGGCAGGGCATCGCTGACGAAGGATCGATGCGCTACGCAATTCAAGAAGCGGTCGCGATGGCCAGGCGTACGAAAGTTAACGAGTATTTCTAATCCGTTTAAGAGAGTAAAAAACTCCGATGTCGAAGCAGGGAATTTCCAAATTTGAGTATGAAGATCGCATTCTGGCCAGTCTGCGACAGCGCAAAGGCGTGGCGACGGCCGGGGACGTGGCCGCGGATAGCGGTTTGCCGCTCGGTGAAACTGAGCAGACGCTGCGTCACATGCTATCCTTTTACAAAAGTCATCTCGACGTCGATGATGATGGAAATCTCTTATACCGATTTGATTCCGATCTAAAACGACGTGGTGAAGAACCGGGTCGCGCGTGGCACAACTTTAAAAAGGCCATGTGGACTGCATTTATGGCCTTTTTTAAGGTCTGGATCATGGTCACCTTAATCGGTTATACGGCGATTTTTATCCTGCTGCTGCTGGCTGTGGGTATTGCCGGTATGGCGGCGTCTTCGCAGTCCGATAATGATCGCGGTGGTGGAGAACTGCTCAGGCTGCCGCTGGTTTTGGCTATGCGTATTCTGGAGATGTTCTTCTGGATCAATCTTTTTGACGGTCGGCGCGGTCATCGCGGCGGTTATCAAGCACAGCGTGGTTATCGACAGGTTCAGCCCAAAGCGCGCAAGAAAACAGAAAAACCGGTTTATCAGCGTATTTTTGATTACGTGTTTGGTCCGCAACCGAAATCCGATCCGCTTGCAGCCGAACGCGCGTTTGCGCAATTTGTGCGTTTGCGGCGCGGCCGAATTACGGCGGCTGAATGGTCTTCACGAACCGGTTTGAGCCTGGCCAATGCGGAAAATGCGCTTACAGCCAGTGTAATGCGCTATAGTGGCGACATCGATGTGAGTAATGATGGGACGTTAATCTATACTTTTGATGAATTGCGCGTAACCGCAGCGACGGATTCTGCGGATGGTTCGTCTGCAGATCTTCCGCCGATCTGGGAGCGAAAAGTACAAGTGCCGTCGTTGACCGGTAATAAAGGGTCGGCCAATACGTGGATTACGATTTTTAACGGCTTTAACCTCCTGATGTCTGGCGCGGTCCTTTCCATGGCTGGAGATATGATGCTCAGCCAGGGGGAAACGCTTGCGGTGACTATCGGGCTTGGCTGGGTGCCGCTTGTGTTCAGCCTTATGTTCTTTTCGATTCCGTTTGTTCGCTCGATTCAGCGTAAAAAAGCGGTGAAGCGTGCGGCTAAAGAGAACGAGCGTCGGCAGATGATTCAGGCTGTGTTTTTGTCGACTGAAACCGGGCAGGCCTATCCCGTACATCAACAGGCGTTGCCGGAGCCGATGGCTACGCAATTCTTGAATGACTTTGAAGGCGAGATAAAAGTATCCAATGACGGTCAAACAGCATACGTTTTCCCACGTGTTGCCGAGCAGTTTCGTGACGCACACTGGGCCAGACAGGCTGCTCAAGAAAATATGGTGTTCGGAAAAACTGTGTTTTCTTCGGATGAAGACGAACTCAGCCTTGCTCAGTCTGAATTGGAAGAGTTCGATCGTCGTTTTGCCCGTGAGCTAGGTGGCGATGTAAGTTTTGATTTTGATAATGTGTCAGCAAATGCTGATTCCTATGCTCAAGTAGGTCGACAATAAATGCCGGATGAACGGAAGAAAAAATTTGCCCTAATCCGAAGCTTTGCGCTCGCAGATTTTCTGACACTTGGAAATGCCGCATGTGGTACGGCTTCGATTTTTCTGTGTCTTAATTATCTTGATGTCAAATATACGCCTTATCTGTGGTTTGCGATCGCCGCGCTACCGATTGCGTTAGTTTTTGACTTTCTTGATGGTTATGTCGCGCGTTGGCGTCGCAAGCATTCTCCGTTTGGTGCTGACCTGGACTCGTTGGCCGATATTATTTCATTTGGTGTAGCGCCGGCCGTACTCGGATTTACGCTGGGTCTGCGGGGTGGGTGGGATACGATAATTTTGATATATTTCGTAACCTGCGGAATCGCGCGACTTGCACGTTTTAACGTGACTGCTGCTGCGCTGGCGGATGAATCTGGCAAAGTGAAGTATTATGAGGGGACGCCAATACCGACGAGTGTTTTGCTGGTTCTTCTGCTCGCGGTCGCGTTTGGAAACGGGGCTTTCGGTGAGAACCTGTGGTTTGGTGGATACCAGATCGGGGGATGGATGTTTCATCCGCTGTCGTTGATTTTTGCTGTAAGTGGAAGTGCAATGATAAGCGAGCGTTTGCGGATCCCTAAGCCGTGAACGGGTTTTTGGGCGCGGCGGGTTATGCGCAGGCCAAGTGTTTTTCGGCTTTTATTGGAATGGAAGGCAGTCCTTAAATTCAGAAAAGCTCTTGCGAAAACAGGGCTTTGTGATTCCATCCACCTATAATTTCATCGGGTTCAGAAACCGCATGGAGGCTCGCCTGTACGGCGAATCGATCGACAATGCGCGTGGGCTGTTTTATGTGCGGGGAGAGGCGTGATGGCTTCCACTCGATCCGATCATTTTGCGTAAAATACGAGCTTTCGTCGAGATAGAGCTGGGGAATAGGGTTGCAACGTGGGCGTGAAGGAGTACAAGAGCGCTTAGAGGGAATGCCCTGCGGCGTGCGTTGTTTCTGGTGTGGTTGCATTTGCACGGCACTCGAAAGATTCATACAGCGTAGGCAATGCAAGTTTAATAAATTATTTTTTTTTCGTAAAACGCGAGAAGGTTATGACAGAGAACAAGAAGCCCTGGACACAGGCAATGCCTGAGAAACAGTTTAATTTTATGCGCGATATTGTGGCTGCCCCAAGCCCAATCGGGCTGGAAGGAGCGATGACATTTGGTGTTCTCAAGCCCGAGATTGAGAAGTTCAAATTGGATTCGTGGGGTTTTCATCAGTTTCGCGGCAATGCGGGTCTGGTTTTGGATACGCATCCTGAAGCGGACGATATGTTTACGGTGATGATCATCGGGCATGCGGACAAAATTCGGATGCAGGTTCGAAGCATTGGTGACGATGGTAAAATTTGGATCGACAGCGATTCGTTTTTGCCGACCACGTTGATTGGTCATGAAGTGTTGCTGTTCAGCGAAGATAAAAATGCTCCTGGAAGCTATCGTGTGCTCGAGGGAGCTACGGTCGAAGCACTTGGGGCAATTCATTTTGCGGATGCAGCTCTTCGTAGCGGCGATGCAGGAATTAAGAAAGAGCAGTTGTATTTAGAGTTGCATTTGCACGGCGAGAAGAAAAAAGAGCAGGTCGAAGCGCTTGGGATTCGTCCTGGCGATTCTGTTATTTTGAATCGTCCGATCAAACGCGGTGTTGGCGCCGATACGTTCTATGGCGCGTATCTGGATAACGGTCTCGGATGTTTTGTGACCACGGAGATCGCTCGAATTGTTGCCGAGCGTGGTGGCTTGAAAAACGTGCGTGTTCTGTATGCGTTTGCGACGTACGAAGAAATCGGCCGTTTTGGTAGTCGCGTGCTTGTGGGCGAGTTTAAGCCAGATGTAGTGATTGGCGTGGATGTGAATCACGACTTTGTGGCTGCACCAAATATCGGTGACAAGCGTAATACGCCGCTGGAAATGGGTAAGGGTTACACCTTGTCTGTGGGTGCGATCGCTAGCGAGTACTTGAATCGTCTTTTTGAAGAAACGTCTGGCGCAGCGGGCATTCCGTTTCAGCGTGATGTTTGTGGTCGCGATACGGGAACGGACGCGATGGCAGCGGTTTTGGCGAGCGTTGATTCGGCAGCGACATCGATCGGATTTCCGACGCGCAATATGCATACGATTTCGGAGAGTGGGCATACCGGCGATGTTTTGGCCGCAGTACACGCCATTGAGCGTGTGTTGAATTATATGGATTCAGCCAACGGCGGGAAAGGAATCACGGCCGATGAATTCCGTAACGGACATCCTCGACTCGACCACGCGAGCAAATTGAGCAATAAGAAGTAAGTTGCCTTTGTGACGAAGGCATTGAACTTATGAAAC